>JAFNUQ010000015.1 GCA_017383945.1 Bacteroidales bacterium
ATTCGCCATAACCTCGTTGTGTGGCAAATACTTGATGGTTCTTGATTATAATTGCGGCAACTACTTCGATAGACTTCATACACAAAAATACTCACTTTGCGCTAGAATTAAAATAATTTTTATTTGCTGTAACTTAATCGATTAATTTAAGGTAGTATTTGCCTAAATATCTTCCATATAATTATCTTTGCAGAAAAATATATTAAACTATGAAATCAAACTTCATTTCTAATCATGACGCCCAGGATAGCGTCTTTGCCAACCTTCTGACGGACTATATGTTCAAGCGTGTATATGGCAATAAAGATGTCCTTCTAAGTTTCCTAAATATGGTACTTACAGATATTGAAGTGGCCGATTTGGAGTACCAATCCCCTGAAACGCTTGGAAATAGTCCCAATGAGCGTAAAGCAATCTATGATCTCAAATGCAAGTCAAAAGACGGAGAGATCTTTATTGTCGAGATGCAGCTTGCAAGGCAGAAGCATTTCATTGACAGGAGTTTATATTATTCATCTTTAGCGGTTAATCAACAAGCCAACAGCGCTAATAGCCAGGCGCGATTAGTTCATAGAGAGTGGGACTATGCCCTTAATCCTGTTATCTTCATCGCATTTATCAACTTTGAACTGCAGCATCAAGATGACTTTCCTGCTGGAGAATACATTTCAGAATATATGCTCAAGGAAACAACCACTGGAGAACTAATGACTAATCTGCAGAGATATATTTTTATTGAGCTTCCAAGATTTTCTGCGCAGGCAGATTAATGCATTTCTGAGTTAGAGAAGTGGGTATTCTCAATGAGGAACATGCACAAACTCAAGGACAAGCCATCCAATTTCAATGAGAATTCTTTGACCAAATTGTATGATTTATCAAAATTTGCTAATTTTGACACAAACGAATATCAATTATATAAGAACTCGCTTATGTTTGTCTCAGATTACAAAAATACCATTGAATATGCCAAGGAAGAAGGTAGAGAGGAAGGTAGAGAGGAAGGCAGAGAAATAGAGAGGGCAACTATAGTCAAGAGAATGCTTTCTTCCGGGATGAGCGCAGAGCAGATCTCTGAAATCCTCCAGATTCCGATTGAGGAGGTCACTACCTTAACGCATACTGCGAGATGATTCTGGCGATCTCCTTGATGTCAGAATTTCCTCTGAATTCAAAGGTGATTTTACCCACGCCACTATAATAGAGCTGTAATTCGCTTTCAATATCAAAGGTACCAGCAGTCTCTATAGAAAACACAGAGACCTTGGCATAAGGCATAAAAGTAAAAGCCTTCTTCTTGCCCGTAATTCCCTGAGTATTCACGGCGATCACGCGCTTGTCCGTAAATACGACATGATCCCTGATATCCTGATAGGCACCGATAACAGTTTCCCCTGCAACCATCAACTCCGCCAACTCCTTATCAAACTTAGTTGCATCTACTTTCTTGAGTTTGTACACTCCACCATTCTGAAAATCAATCATTTATCAAATAAATTTAAAACTTAACCTTAATCGCCTTACCATTATACTCCACAGTCTTGCTGCTGCCATCAGGAAGAGTAACAACAAATGTACGTTTTGAAAGCATCCCAGCAAAACTACCCTTGCGCTCCCCTATGCTCAGAGTGCGGCTACGATCATTCCACTTCAATGAGATAGTGCTATACTCCCCTTTCTCATAATTATAATTATCTCCTTCATCCTCATAGAGGCAGAATTCTGCATTTGCACCAGGATAAACCGCAAGTGTGAGTTTCTTCCAATCCGAAACGGCAGCATATTGCACGTCCTCCTTGCACAGCGGCACAATGCTACCCGCTCTGACATAAAGAGGCATTCGGCTCAGCGGAGCTGCTGCCGCAATAGTCTGACCGCCGGCATATCGTTTCCCGCTCCAGTAGTCATACCACTCCGCACCGGCAGGAAGATATACGTCATATTGCTTCTCAGCACTCCAGTCAGCCTTATATCCCTCTCGGTAAAGTTTGCCATTATCGTGACGCTCAGGCGTATACAGTGGATCAAGCACCGGCGCGACAAGAAATGCGCGTCCAAACATAAATTCGCGATTGTTATCCCAAGTATTCTTATCACCCTTGAAATCCATCATCAATGCACGCATAAATGAATCATCGTGCTCACTCACCTGCCAGCTCTGACTATACACATATGGCAGAATCTCATAACGCAGCTTGATTGCACCCAGAAGCGCATCATATACAGGCTCGCCAGGCTCGCCATAGTGATAGATCTCGCGGACCACCTCGGTGCCGTGGCTGCGCATCATAGGATTGAAAGTTCCAAACTGCATCCAGCGCACATAAAGCTCCTGATAAAGAGGATTGCGCGTTGCCGAATTATCAGCGTTGCGACGATTATACGAATTAGCAAAGAAGCCGCCAAGGTCGGTATTGACGTGAGGATTAGCAGTCAGCGTATAATTCAGGCACAGAGGCACTTGATTACGGAAGTCCTTCCACGAAGAGCCCACATCGCCACTCCAGGTATTGGCACCAGTGCGTTGCTGGCCGGCAAAATAGCTTCGCGTGAGGATGAATACGCGCTTGCTGCTATCCACCTGACGCTGATTATTGTATACGCCCTCCACTGTGCAGAGCGGGAAGGCATTACGCACCGAGCGGTAAGATGTCAAGAAATCTTCACCGGTAGCAGGATTGGTGACCGGACGCACTTCATCAAGGTCACTATCCTTGAAGCTGTGGTGATCCGGATCTGTCGAGTCCATCCACCACGCATCGATTCCAAGTCCGTGAAGATAGGAAAGGTGCTTCCAGTAGATATCCCTTGCCTCTTTGCTGAACGGATCATAACACCTCACACCGCTAGGATAATCCATATTAGGCGGCCAGAAAGGCAGACCACTTCTTGGCCAGGTCTCAAAACTATAGAGCAAGCCTTTTTCCTCCAAGTCTTTATAGCCTTTGGTATAAGGGCCGAAGCTCGCCCAGATACTGATGCTCATATGTGCATTTGCATCGTGAGCGTGCTGAATCATCTGCTTATAATCCGTGAACCCCTCGTTGAGAAATTCCATTGCGTTCCAGAGGTAGTTGTTTCCCCAATACTGCCAATCCTGAATAATGCCGTCAAACGGCACTCGCTGTGCTCTATATGTATCAACTACTTCCTTAAATTCCGCAGAAGACTTGTATCGCTCGCGGCTCTGATGGAAGCCATATGTCCACAATGGCAGCATCGGCACTTTACCTGTCAACTTGCGCATCTCCTTGATCACGCCGTCGGCATCGCCACCATACATAAAATAATAGTCAACCTTTGTACCCACCTGCGACTCAAGAGCAAGCACATCGCTATCGCTAATCTGCGTCGGCGAATAGTTATCCCAATAGATGCCGTAACCCTTGATACTCTGGAAGAAATGGCTGTAGTCCTGCGTATTATCCTGCATCATCAAGCGATTCTCCCCACGCTGGTTCATCTTGCCGTTCTGCAGCATTCCGAGGCCGTAAATCGGCTCGTCGATCTCCAAAGCAAATGTCTGCTTCACCTTATAGCGCCCCGCATCCGGGCCTTCGCTAATCGGCGTAAACGCCATCTCCCCTTCTCTCAGCAGCACTTTGCCCGCCTTATCGGCAAATGTAATCTGTCCGTTGAGCTCATCAACGCTCACTCTCAACGCAGAAGAGCTATAAGTTGTCACAGAGCCTTTCTTGCTAATAGCAACTTTGACATCCTCAGGCTCTGCTATCACAACAAGAGACAGGTTCATATCTTTGCTTGTATCAGGAGCTTGCTTTACTACCCTGACAGTTGTCGGTGTATAGAATGTGATTTCCTGTGCGTGCAAAGAAATTGCAGCAAGTGACAAAATGCAGGTAAATAGAGTCTTAGTTATTGACATGTGGATATGATTTATGGTGTTATCTTCAAAGGTAATAAATTTGTATCTTTGTTTTGACATTAACCATCAGTTTTATGAAAAGAATCATTGTTTTGATGACTTGCCTGGCGGCATTGATATTCACTTCCTGTCCGCAGAAAGACACTGAAATCAGAGACGCTATCCAAGGAATGCTGAATCAACATCCAGAAATGCGACTCCAAGACATATACAAATCCTTTTATCAGGATTGCTTCGGGCCGGGACACATCATCGCTAGCCGCGAAGCTGCAGAAGCCTACCTCAAGCAAGAGCTTGACACCTGTGGAGAACTCAAAGATCCTCAGCCCATTGAGCCTACAGGCAGCAAAGGGCGCTATGTACGTGTGGCGCTGGACTTTGTAAAGTCAGGCAAGATCGGCTATGACGCCTATGTCGAAGCATTTATCGCAGGCGCAAAGGCAGTCTCACCGCAAGACTACGAGGCATGGAAAGAGATCTGGCCGACAATTGCGGAAGCAGCAGCGGAGTTTGATATCCCGGCTTATGCAGAGGATCTTGAGATGATCAATCAGGCACTTGAAAGCGCTGAAGGCAACCTTGCTTTTCATCACAGCAAGTCCTATAACGACGCCTATGACCCACATTATAGGATCATCGCAAAAGAAAGAGTAGAAGCATTGTTTAAATAGAGCCAAATTTTACTAAATTTGCGCGCTAAATTTTTAAGACAATGTTTGGTAACGCTGCGCTCACAATCGCGATGCTGGTAGTATCCAACATCTTTATGACATTTGCCTGGTATGGTCACCTCAAGCTTCAGGAGATGAAGATTTCCGATGGTTGGCCGCTCATCCTCGTGATACTCTTTTCCTGGGGCATCGCATTCTTTGAATATTGTCTCACAGTACCAGCCAACCGCATCGGATTTGTCGGCAACGGAGGAGCATTCAATCTCTTGCAACTCAAAGTAATCCAGGAGGTTATCTCACTCACGGTCTTTACCGTCATCGTGATGTTTATGTTTCAGGGACAGAGCTTCCAGTGGAACCACATCGCAGCATTTGTCTGCCTCATCCTAGCCGTCTTCTTTGTGTTCTTAAAGTAGTTTCAAGTTATTATAACAGAAAATAACTACGCTATTCATACGTAGCGCATCATCTGGAGCCTCAGGGTGCTCTTCCTGGAGTATCTCATAGTACTCTCGGAGTTCTTCTTCATAACCGACAAATCTATCCTCTGTCCCACTAGGAATCCTAAGGGAGAGTTCTCCGTCAAACACTTGTATAATCAAATCCACCTTCTGCGAAGTCTCAAGAATCTCCTTGGATATATTTGCAAACGCACAATTCAATATAAGTCTGGAAGCCAACAAACCGGCCACATTATACCCCTTATACTTAGGATCAGACTTAAACTCCTCCACCCATGCATTAAGCTTTGCCTCACAAGCCTTCATCAAAGCTTCATCCATGCTATCATCAAAGCAAAATATCCTATCGTTGATTTTAATTTCTTTCATACTTCTCTTAGTTTGAACCACAAAGGTACAAGTATTATTCAAAACTTCCCGCCTATTAAAGCATTGTTAAAAGACTTGGCGAGTTCTAGTGCTGCTTGACTATAAAACTCCAAAAATTTTCAATATTTAAGAGATTTTCCTAAATTTGTCACTGATGGTCAGCTGACTATCAATACATACGAATAAAAGACGAAGCGTTATGCTTATCTTGTAGTTTGGAAACCTGAGAAATTTCTATATGTGTACAA
>JAFNUQ010000206.1 GCA_017383945.1 Bacteroidales bacterium
AGCCTTGCACAGAATATAGATCTGCTATTCTTCTCCCAGAAGCCAAAACTACACAATGAGTTTGACCGCCTCTTTGCTTCAGTATTCAAAAATCCCGAAGTGATGAAGAAAATAATCAAGTTGTTAGCAACACGTCATAGCGGATTTACGCGTAAGGATTTAATTTCTCAACTTGAATTATTAGAAGGTGGTGATGTCAGCAATTTCCTTGATGCTTTAATTGCGAGTGATTTCATTGTAAAATACACTCCTTTTGGAAAATCTTCAAGAGAGGACCATTATAGATTGATTGACCCATTCTGCCTATTCTACATTAAATATGTGTCAGGAAAAAATGTCGTAGATACTAATTTCTGGACAAATAACCAGATGTCACAGAGCGTCGTTAGTTGGCGAGGAATTGCCTTTGAAGATCTTTGTGTCAGACATATGTCACAAATCAAGAATGCATTGGGAATCTCAGGAGTCATAACATCACAGTCCAATTGGATTGTGCCAGGTGATGACAATGTGGCCGGAATGCAGATTGATTTACTGATTAATAGAAATGACAATGTTGTTAATATGTGTGAGATGAAGTTCTACAATGAGGACTTCACTGTAAATGGAGAGTATTACAAAAAGATTGCTTCCAGAGCAAACAAACTCCATGAAGAGTTGCCTAAAAAGTATACTGTTCACAGTACGCTGATTACCACATATGGACTTGCATATAACGAATATAGTGGTGCTTTTCAGCAGGTTATAACACTTGAAGAACTCTTCTCATAAGATGCCCTCAATCGTGCGGAAAGTGTATATTAAACAAATTCAACCTTTTCCAAAGAAGTGATAGAGGCTGGGTTGTTTATTCAATAGAGTTCTATCCCTACCTCCTCACCGTCTTGCTGGTGAGGTTGAGGTCGTAGCGGAAGGATCTGCGGCCGTGGTAGTAGCTCATCCTGAGGTTGTTCTCGTCGACAAATGAGATGCTGTTGAGGAGGCGGTCGGTGCGCTTGTTCTTGCACTCCGGCTCTGCCCACGCAAGCATATATTCGCCATTGGCTTTCTGATAAACGACAATCACGGTATATCCGCGAGTCTCAAAGAGGGCTGCGGTATACTTCTTATTATTTGCCTTATACTTTGCGCCGGCGAGGTCCTTGACGAGGCTGCTCTCTTCCTGGAGCTTGTTCATCTTCACGCTTTTTGCGGTGGTGAGGGCGTCAGGATTGTTGCTGAGCCACCATTCTATCGCGTTGTCAGTGAAGTAGATATCATCTGGGATGAAGCTGAGGGCAGGGTTGTCTCTAAGCGCCTGAAGCATCAGCTGTCTGTCAGGAAGGTTCATGCCGCTGACAAAAAGCTCGTTGGTGCGGCCTTCGATTTTGTAGGCGAGGGTGTCAGAAGCGCTGCGGATATTCTTGCCGCTAAATGCGA
The DNA here is from genome assembly GCA_017383945.1 of Bacteroidales bacterium. Classification (GTDB taxonomy): domain Bacteria; phylum Bacteroidota; class Bacteroidia; order Bacteroidales; family UBA932; genus Cryptobacteroides. The sequence goes on from JAFNUQ010000206.1 coordinate 1,420, forward strand.
GCTCGGTATATGAGTCCTGCTCCGGGCAGTAGCTGACTTCTACTAGGCTCTGGGTCTTCTCATCAGGCGAAGTGATGAGGTAGCTGAGGCGATAGTATTTGGCGCCTCTGATCTGGAAGTTCTGAGTTTGTCCGACAAACTCCTTGGTGCTGAAGTCCTCGCTCTCAAAACCCTGAGTCGCATAGGAACTGGTGAATTCCCATTTGCCAGCCTTATCCTCGATTACATAGAGACCGATCTGGTCCTTGCTGAGGCTGTCCGAAGTGATGCAGACGCCGTAGATGCGGTCGATCGCGTCCTTTCTCTGCGGAAACGCTCTTAGCTGAGCGCCCTGAGGCAGCATTGCACCGAGGATTTCTGCAGCCTGTGCTTCGCTGTATGGTGTGATGCTCAGGATGGTATCCTTGCGTGCAGTGATGTCTGCTGCATAAACTGACGCCGGGTACTTCTTGAGGAACTTGTCATAGGCAGCTATGCTCGGCTTCTTGAGGGTCTTGTTATAAAGTTTGGTTTCTGCTTTGGTCTGGCCCCAAGCAGCCACACCCGCAACAAAGCTGAGGGTGATGATCAAAACTAATCTTTTCATCATAGTTTAAAGATATGTTTCAAAATAGTCGGTAATCTTCTCGTAGAGGTGCACCCTGGCGCGGCGTCTCATATTATGCGGCTCGATAGGGTATGGGAAGTAGTCGATCTTCTTCTCCGCAACGATACATTCCTGGAGGAAGCTAAGCGAATGCTGCCACACTACAGTGTCGTCGAGCGTGCCCTGACAGATCAGCGTGCGTGCGCTGAGCTTGTCTGCCATCGGGATGAGAGAAGTCTTCTCAAAGCCTTCAGGGTTGGTCTGAGGCCTGTCCATATATCTCTCGCCATACATTACCTCATACCACTTCCAGTCGATAACCGGACCACCGGCAACTGCCACCTTGAAGTATTGAGGATAGTGAGTCGCGAGGCTGAGTGTCATAAATCCACCATAGCTCCAGCCGTGCACACCGATGCGGCTTGAATCAATCCAAGGACATCTGCCGAGCAAAGTCTTCAGACCGTGCATCTGGTCTTCCATCTCTGCCACACCGCACTGTCTGTTGATAGCTTTTTCAAATGCAGCTCCCTGGTTGGAAGTGCCTCTATTGTCCTGAGCATAAACCACATAGCCTTTCTGTGCCATGAGCATCTCCCACATCCTCACGCCACCGAGGTAGCTGTTGGTAACCATCTGCGAATGAGGACCGCCGTAGACATAGACTATGAGCGGATATTTCTTGTTAGGATCAAAATCGCGAGGGTAGTAGAGGCGGTAGTAGTTGTTAAACTTGCCGTCTGCACTCTTGACGCTGCCGAGCTCCACCTGACACTGTGCATACTCAGCCAGAGGGTCGAGCGCGGTGAGGATGGTCTCGATGAGGGTGCCGTCTGCCTTCTTTACGGCTGTCACTCCCGGCACATTGAGGCTGCTGTATCTGTCGATGAATTTGCTGCAGTCAGGCGATAGCGTGATAGTGTGCCAGCCTTCCTCGTGGGTGAGGCGCTCTGGTTTGCCGATTCTGCGGCCTCTGAGTCTCACGCGGAAAAGATGGTTCTCGATAGGTGATACTTCTGCTGAAGTGTAGTAGATATACTTTCCGTCGTTGTCAAGATACTCGACATCTGCTGCACAAGGAGTGACTCTATTGATCACGCCAAGAGTGTCGCAAAGATAGAGGTTCTTGTACCCGTCGCGGTTGTCTGTGCGATAAAGGAAATCGTAGCTGTCTTTGATGAAATAGAGCTTGTCAAGTGGCTCCACCCACGCTTCGTTGTGCTCTTTGAGGATAGTCCTGATAAATGCTCCGTTGTCTGCACGGTACATATTGAGGTGCATATTATGCTGCTCTCTGTCAAGCACTTGCACAAATACATACTTGCTGTCCGGCGACCATGTAACATTTGTGAGATATCTCTCTTCGCTGAAATCTGTGACCTGAAGCTCAGTGAGGATATTGCCCTTGGTGTCGCAGATGCACACTGCGAGCTTCTCTGAATCCATTCCTGCCATCGGGTACTTGATCCACTTGTTGCCACCGGTGCGAGGGGTGATATCATACATAGGGTAGAGCGTCACCTTACTCTCGTCCTTGCGATATACAGCGATTTTGTTGCCGTCCGGCGAAGGGAACACGCCAGTGCTGCTGCCAAACTCGTTGCGGCTCACGCTCTGGCCGTAGCTGATGTTTGGATCGTCGCTCTCTGGTAGCGTCCAGTTGGGTAACGATACCCTTGACATAGAAAATGTCTTGCTGAGCTGATTGTTTTCATCCCAGAAAAGTCTGACCCTCTCGGGATAAACTGAATAAGGAGCCTGATTTTCAGTCTCCTCAACAGTTAAAAGCTTTGCATTTGGATTGGTGGCCGGGTGCGTTCCGAGCACCGTAGCCACCATAAATACTAATATCTGCAACATTGTTATTCTCCTATAAATACCGGAACTTCTGCGTTTGAAGCGACGTCACGCACAGAGATGATCTCGTCAACTATGTATTTGTGCATGCCTCTCCATGGAAGAGTTCCGTTATATTCTTTATATCTGAGTTCAACCATTTTTCCTCCGCATCTCATCAATGAGTCAGCGATGGCCTCGTCAACAACAGCCTCGGTCACATCAAGACACAATAAAACCCCTG
>JAFNUQ010000207.1 GCA_017383945.1 Bacteroidales bacterium
GTCAAGCATCGCATACATAGGAATCTGAAGAACAGGCATAGGGCCTTTTCTGTCTCTTGTCATAAGAGCAAGAGCAGCAGTTACGCAGCCACCTGCGAACTTACAAATATAGTAAATTTAGATAAAAAGGGTAATTTTGCGGAAAGAATTTGAAACTATAACACTTTTATGAGGATAGATATAATCACAGTCGTGCCGGAATTGCTGGAAAGTCCACTCGGACATTCCATCGTCGGACGAGCTATCAAGAAGGGAGTTGTTGAGATATATGTGCACAATCTTCGCAAATACGGCATAGGACCTAGACAAAACGTAGACGATTACAATTATGGCCCCGATGCCGGCATGGTCATCAGAATCGAGCCTGTATACCAGATGATTGAAGAGCTCAAGGCAGAGCGTGATTACGATGAAATAATCTATATGTCGCCGGACGGAGAGAGACTCACACAACCAATAGCCAACGAGCTTTCTCTCAAAGGCAACATCATCATCCTCTGCGGTCATTACAAAGGCATAGATCACCGTATCCGAGAGCACATCATCACAAGAGAGATTTCGGTCGGAGATTATGTTGTGAGCGGCGGAGAGATTCCTGCAGCCCTGCTGACCGACGCCATCGTCAGGCTCATACCCGGGGCGTTAAGCGATGAGACCTCTGCACTATCAGACTGCTTCCAAGACGAGTTGCTCTCCCCTCCTATTTACACCCGTCCAGCAGAATTTAACGGATGGAAAGTACCCGAGGTACTGCTAAGCGGCAATCCTAAACTCATCCAGGCATGGCAGGACGAGCAAGCTCTCGAACGCACCAAACTGCTTAGGCCTGAACTACTTAAGGACTAAATCAGATTTCTCCAATTTTGAGTTATTAAATAATTTTAATAACGAAAGAAAAAATTTTTCATTTTTTTAAGAATTTTTTTGGAGATAGATAAAAAAGGCCTATATTTGCAATCAAGAAATGGAACAACTCTACTCCGACATCTGTCGGAGACTTCTAACCAACAATAATCAACCTTCTATAAGGTAATACACTACTAACTAACCGTAAAACCTCGCTGAGATAGCGAGGTTTTGTCGTACGATACAGCAGCCTCGCCCCGAGCACGCCTCCTGTTGGGCGCTTCCACTCTCGTATGCACCAGCGCCCATTTTCGCACACAAGCGTCTCACACTTATCGCTCCCGTGTGCGCCAGAGTCCTTCTCTGTCCACAGTTGCCTCCTCCTTCTTATTCTTGTAGGCGCCAGCACCCACTATTTACAAGTGTGCTCAGTATGATTTTAGGCCACACACTGAGCACGGTCGCAAAACGTATATAATTGATTGTCAGAAGATTGAAGAATCATAGCGTGCTCGGTGTGCGCTCTGAAATCACACCGGGCACGCTGCCGTTGGTTCCGTGCGAGGCCCATCCACCCTATCTCAACCCAAACTGTGGACGGTCATGCACTATTTGGGACTTGCGCTGCTCTCCTTGTGGAGCCTGTCGCTGGTGGCTAGGGCTCCCCAAGCAGACAGCCAAGTCCGCTGTAACTGCTCGCCGACTATTGCTCAGTCCGTTACGTCTATTCAGACGCTCCTGTGAGCGGAAACGGCCTCCAGCGCACACGGGATGTTCCTGACAAGCAGAATAAAAAAGCCCTCGAAAACCGAGGGCTTTATAAATCATCAATTACTCCCAAACGAAGTTCTCTACATCTTTGAGATAGATCTTTTCTCTCTCGTCTGGTTCCATGAGCTCCATTGTCACATTCTTGAAAGTAATGTTACGTGCGTGCTGCATAGAAAGACCCCAAGCTGGCTGGATACCGTGAGCAGATGGCTCAGGATAGCCGTTGTTGCGACCGAAGAAGAATGAGTTAGCTCCTTTCTGCTCGATCACATCCTGCTTGGTGAGACCACCCTTATACTGAATAGAGATATTCTTCAAGGTTACATCCTCAACCGGATTGCCAGGAAGACCTACGATAAGAAGAGCATAACGAGTGTCACAGTTTGTAACCTTAACGTTAGAAATCTTGATATCACGAGCATAAGAAGCAGGAAGTTCCTTAGGTCCTCTCATACGATCGCCCACGCGGATGTAAATAGGAGAGTTCCAGATATCATCCATAACGATATTGCTGATTCTGATATTCTCCATAGGAGCACCGTCTACAGTCTCAAGAGCGAGACCACGGCAGCGCTTGAATGTACAGTTCTTGATTGTAATATTCTTGAAGCCACCATTACTCTCTGTACCAAACTTGATACGACCTGTAGGGCCATCTCTATCAGGAGCAGCTGTGATGTTGGTCTCATATGTGCCATAGTATACTGTACCTGGATCATATCCTGAAACGTGGCAATTCTTGATCAATACGTTTTCAGTAGCCTTAGGCCAACCAAGACCATAAGAGCTCTTGAGCACGATAGCATCGTCATTGAGAGAGTTGACTACACAGTTGGTAATCTTAACGTTTGCGCAGCAGTCGATATCAAATGCATCGCGGTTTGTGTCAGCAAGCACATTGTCAATCACGAGATTATCAACACCTGTGAGAAGTAGTGCGAAGTGGCCGCAGAGAAGGAAGCTCAAATCCTTGATAGTAACGTTTTTACAATTCTTAAGAGCGATACCTTTGTTTGCCTCGGCTACTCTACCCTGACGACCAAGACCCCTTGAGAGAGCATCTGTTCCGTCAATAGTACCCTTACCTTCAAACTTGAGGTTCTTAAGACCGATACCCCAAATCAGAGAGTTCTTCCAGTGGCTGTGGCCGAAGTCCTGATATGCATCCCACTCATTTGGTTCTGCTACATCATAGCCCTGCTCCATGGTTGGCTTAGCTGCCTTCAATACTGCATCCTCCTCGATACGAAGAGTGATATTGTCCTTCATGCGGATTGAGTAGCTCATATAAACACCACCCTTAGGGAGAAGCACGACACCACCGCCGTCTGCAGCTGCAGCCTCGATTGCAGCATTGATTGCTGGCGAATCGATGTGCTGACCATCACCCTTGGCACCGAAATCGCGCACATTGTAAACCTTAGCGCTCAAGCCCAAGCATGAGAGCATGAGAGCAAAAACTAAAATTTTTTTCATAAGCATTTATAATTGATTTGTTTATTTACTGAGCGGCTCGAAGCTTGCAGGAAGCGCAAGCATCTGATAAAGAATAGCATAGGCCATTCGCAGATGTCCCGGAGTATTAGGATGCAGCCTGTCTGTGTCTGCCTTGCGGAAATAAGGCGCATGCTCATCCATCACAGGATAAAGTCCACTAATGCTGTTGAGATCAATCACAGGAACAGCCCACACATTGCCGGCTTCCTTTACAGCCTGTACATAGTCATCGATAAAAAGACCGTGTTCATTGGCCCAAGCCTCATCAGGCTGAATATTTCCTTCGTTAAACTTAGCATAACCTCTATGAATAGGAGTCATGAGGATGATCTGCTTATCAGGATAATGAGACTTCAGATAACGGAGGGCGTTATTGGTGCGACCTTTAAATGTTGAATCATCAAAGATCAACTCTCTATGACGTCTTGCAACCTGAGTAGGACCATCGACGGTTGTAATCTGAGTTGTGTACTTGTACCAGTCACCCATAGGGATGCCGGCATTGTAATCGTTGGTACCTACAAACACAAAAATCGCATCAACATCCTGTCCGTGCTCCTGCTCGAGCCTCTGAGTCTGACCGATGATCTGATGCATCTGATGACCGCTGATACCGTAGACATATGGCGTAAAGCCGAGAATATCCTTGAGGAAATTCCAATAAATATCATTGGTCTTACCGATTTGACGTTTATCCGTAATCGAGTCACCCAAGAAAGCGACCTTCTTTCCTTCCCATTGACTCTTGATAAAGTCTTGAGAGAAAGCGCTGCCCACACACAAAACGACAGCGACGATGGTTAAAAATACTTTTTTCACTATCTATAGATTTGGTTTATTAATCCTAGTATATCCACAAAAATACAAAATATAGTTAAATTTGTATGCTATCACATAAACTAAAATCCCAATGAATTCCATTTTAACCCTGATTTTATCAGTCATAACAGCCATCAGCAGTCCTGATGGCAAGCTCAAAGTAGAGTTGACACACAACGATGACAACACAATATATTATAGTGTCATCTACCAAGACAAAGTATTTGTCAGCCCTTCTCAGCTAGGTCTGGTCAGCAATGAAGTAAATTATGAAAAGCTGATTTTTGACAGCTGCAGTAGCGAGACAATCAAGGTAGATTACAAACTCGACCGCATCAAGAAATCAAGCATCAGCCACGAGGCAACGAGCAGCACCACCCGATTCAAAACGCCTGAAGGACAAGCACTTGAAATAGAGTGGCACATCAGCAACAACGACGTCGCATATCGTTACCGCATCCCTCGAGAGGGAGAGTGCGGAAGCGTGCGAATCCTTCGCGAAAGCACATACTTCAACTTCCCTTCTCAGACAACCTGCTTCCTCACTCCGCAAAGCGACCCAATGGTCGGATGGAAGCGCACCAAGCCAAGCTATGAGGAATTCTATATCATAGACGCGCCGCTCGGACAGAAGTCCGAATTCGGCCACGGCTTCACCTTCCCTTGCCTCTTCAAAATCGGCAATGACGGTTGGGCGCTTGTCAGCGAAACCGGCGTTGACAGCAGATATTGCGGCTCACGTCTCGACGACTATGAGAGTGGCAAAGGCTATCGACTCGCATTCCCGATGATGGAGGAGAATAACGGCAATGGCACCGTCGAGGCGGCATTTGCCCTCCCGGGCGCAACTCCTTGGCGCACAATAACAATAGGCACAGATCTCGCCCCTATCACAGAGAGCACTATCGCCTTTGATGTCGTGAAGCCAAGATATGAGACAAGCTACGATTTCAAGTACGGAAAGAGCACCTGGAGCTGGATCGTGTGGCAGGATGCAAGTATGAATCTTGCAGATCAGAAGACTTTTATCGACCTGGCTTCAGAGATGGGATATCCATACACGCTGGTCGACGCATTCTGGGATAAAAATATCGGTCGTCCTGAGATGGAGAGACTTGTGGGCTATGCCAAGGAAAGGAACGTAAAACTCTTCCTCTGGTACTCTTCAAGCGGCTGGTGGAACGACATCACACAGAGCCCGGTTGATATTATGAGCGACCCAATCGCCCGCAAAGCAGAGATGAAATGGATGCAGAGAATCGGCATCAAGGGCATCAAAGTTGACTTTTTCGGCGGCGACAAGCAGGAAACAATGCGCCTTTATGAGAGCATTCTCAGCGACGCCAACGACCACGGTCTGATGGTGATTTTCCACGGCTGCACAATCCCTCGCGGCTGGGAGAGAATGTACCCTAATTATGTTGGTAGCGAAGCAGTTAGAGCATCAGAAAATCTCGTATTCACTCAACACGACTGCGACCTTGAAGCGCAGAGCGCTTGCCTTCATCCGTTTATCAGAAATGCGGTAGGAAGCATGGAATATGGCGGCACATTCCTCAACAAGAGATTAGAAAAACGCAACGGAACACCGGACTCACGCGGCAGAGTACACGGAACCATCAGAAGAACAAGCGACGCCTTCCAGCTTGCTGTGAGCATAATCTACCAGAACCCTATCCAGCACTTTGCCATCACTCCTAACAACCTCACTGACGCGCCAGCTATCGCAATTGATTTCCTCAGAGACGTGCCGACAGTGTGGGATGAGACTAAACTCATCAGCGGAGTTGCCGCCGAGCACGTCGTGCTTGCAAGAAGAAACGGCAGCACCTGGTATGTGGCAGCTATCAACGCTCTGGAAGAGCCGCTCAAGCTCGATGTAAACGCAATAATTGAGCAACTCGGCGGCAATGCAAGAGTGCTTGCAACTCAAGAAGGAGAGCTCCGCACAATAGACAAATACAAAAAACCGCTCACAATCTCGCAAGGAGACGGAGCGGTCATAATCCTCAAGTAAACAATTACTTACTCATATATGAGACGAACTCTTCAGCAGTGTTGAGTTCGTCTTCTTTTATTGACGCTGCAACAACCTGAGTCGAGATGCTCACAGCAGGTTTTGAGATGATGCGAACCATATCCTGAGTCTGCTCAACAATCTCAAACTTTGAAGGCTTGAACTTCATACCTGCGCCGAGAGGTGAAGGGTTCTGAGACACATCTGCAGGGTGGATACCCCAGACAGCGATATATTTCTTGCCATATTCCACAGTCTCACCCTTGTGATAGTTGATACCTGTAAGGAACTGAACCTTCTTGCCGTTGAGCTCTGTAGCGATCACCTTAGCCACTCTTGACTTGTTGGTCATCTCCACTCTGATAGATACATCCACGAGCTCGCCCTTATACTCTACTCCGTAGGCAATCATCTCAGCAAAAGAGCCGTTCTTGATCTCGCCCACACGTGCAGTACGTCCCTTGGTAGCCTTGAGCTTAACCTCTTTCTCGCCATCCCAAAGAGCGATACCACCGACACCTACTGTTCTACCGACAAGGTATTCGTCACAGCCGGCGCCTTCGTTACTCTGCTGTGCTGCAGTAGGATACCAGAGATATTCTCTGAGCTCCATCTGCTTTCCACTCTTAGAATAAACATCAATCGCACCGCTATCATTGAAGTAGATACGCAGAGCGCAGTGAGAGTTTTCAACTGCAGGGCCATGGTGTCCCACGAAGTTGTATTGAACTGCCTGCTGGGAAACAATCTCTTTCACCTGAAGGCTATCTGCACGCCAGAAAAGGCTGGTTGCAGTCTGCGCTTCGCTATTAGCGCACATCAAAAGCGACAATGCAGCAACGGCTGCTGTAAATAATTTTTGTTTCATAAATGCAAATATAAAAAATAAATTAAGTATCTTTGTAAATAACACTTTTAATAAACCAATTGACATTATGCCTATCAAACATTATTTTGCTGTTGACCTCGGTGCCACTAGTGGTAGAACTATAATCGCTAGCTACGATGGACAGAAGGTTGATATGCGCGAGTTTACTCGTTTCAAACATCCGATGATCCCTATGGGCGGACACCTCTATTGGGACCTTCCATACCTTTTCAATGAAATAGTTACAGCTCTCAAGAAAGTAGCAGACGAGGGCATCAAGATTGAATCAATCGGAATTGATACTTGGGGTTGCGATTTTGCATTCTTCGGAAAAGATGGTCAGTTGCTCGGCCTCCCATATTGCTACCGCGACTCTCATACTGACGGTGCTATCGACCGTTACATGAAAACTCACGACAAGAGAGATATTTACAATAAGACCGGCATCCAGTTTATGGAGTTCAACTCCCTCTTCCAGCTTGACACTCTTCGTCATTTCGGATGCACAGCTCTTGAAAACGCAGATAAGATCCTCTTCATTCCTGACGCACTCATCTATATGCTCACAGGCAAAGCTATCTGCGAATACACAGTTGCTTCAACATCACAGATGCTCAACCCTAACACAGGCGACCTCGACA
>JAFNUQ010000208.1 GCA_017383945.1 Bacteroidales bacterium
CATGAACGGCTGGCTGTATTGTGCCGACAAATTCCTCCGGAGTCCTTGGCAGTCTCCATGAAACATTCACCAATGACAGATTTCCCTCAGACGGATGCACCGAAAAAACCGCATCCTCATCTTTCCACACATATACATCACTCTTTTCTGAACATCCGGCCGGAATCATATAGGACAGCATCCGCATCTTCTCCACGACTTCACCAGGCTTGATATCTCCGGAAACAATCACAGCATTATCCGACGGAGCACTGTGCCCCTGCCCTGCCTCTATTATTCCCATTATCACCAACAGGGTCGAATCCAACAAAGCCGGCTTGCTGGAAATCATGACTTCGCCAAACCTGCACACCGTTGCCCCATCGCGCCTTTCCACAAAACGTCCTCCGTAAGGAAGCACGTCGTTCTCAATTAAAAACTTCCTTGGAGACAACTTACCTAAAATGGGCAAAGATGCCAATGGATCCTCCGTGCAGGCCTTGCAGGATCTTCGCACAAGTGCAAAATCTGCCATACCCTTCGTGTCGCCATTGGCTATTACGTAATAATTCGTTCCGTTCGGAAGCACACCGCTTTTTATCATCGGATCAGCCGGCATTTCTGGCAGATCCTGAGCTGTCGCAAACGCACTGAAAAAAGACAAAATCAGCGCTGTTATATATGGAATATATCTGATTTCTTTCATATTTCTAAATCGTCCGTGCAAAATTAAAACAAAATTTGCTATTTTTGCAGATATATGCCTTAATTGGAAATAATGTTAAACAAATAATAGACTTAAAAGATGAAGAAGATTTTTCTTATGATTGTAACCGCTGTTCTTTCAGCAGGTATCGCGTCCGCTCAGGACCTCAACGCAGCACTTGAGCTTGCAAACCAGGGTAACGATGCATTCTCAGCAGGTAGCCCAGAACTCGCACTTGAAGCATTCCGTTCATCACTCAAAATAGCAGAAGGCCTCGGAGAAGAGGGTGCTGCACACGTAGAGACTTGTAAGACAGCGCTTTGCAACATTTATCTTGCTCTTGCAAAGAACATCTACAAGGAGAAGAATTGGGACGGAGCAGTAGATGCATTTGCAAAGGCTAAGGAAGTTGCGACACAGTTCGGTAACGCTGAGGTTGCAGCAGAGGCAGAGGAGCTCGCAAAGAGCGCAGCTGCAAACAAGCTTGCAGGACTCGCTGCTGAGGCAAAGAAGATCAAGGATTTCCCTGCTGCTATCGGATACTACAAGCAGATGGTGGAAATGGATCCAACAAACGGCGGATATGCACTCCAGCTCGGTCAGACATATATGTCAGTAAAGGATTGGGCAGCAGCTGAGCAGAATCTCCTCTTTGCGAAGGAGAACGGCCAGGAGAAGAACGCTGTAAAGCTTCTTTCAAGACTCAACCTTTCACGTTGCCAGGAGGCTCTCAAGCTGAAGAAGTACCAGGAGGCTCTTGACTTTGCCAAGAAGTCAAACGAGTTTGACGAGAGCGCAAACGCATACAAGCTCGGTGCAAGTGCAGCACGTGCACTCAACAACCTC
>JAFNUQ010000209.1 GCA_017383945.1 Bacteroidales bacterium
CCATGTGCACGGCGAGCTGCAAGAACTCGACGGCCGTTTGGTGTGCTCATACGCTCGCGGAAGCCATGCTTGTTGACTCTCTTGCGATTTGAAGGTTGATATGTCCTTTTCATTATTCTATTTTTTTAATTTTCGATTTGGGAGGGCAAAGGTAATCTTTTCCTATCTCAATTACAAATTTTTCTGCAAAATAATCATCTTTCTGCCATTCAGTCAAGCTCCAAGCGCGAATATTCTCCTTTTTCAAATGGCTTTTTTTCAGCAAATTGGCAATTTCTTCCTCAATATTGCCACCTTTTAGGTAAAGAATACTGCGATTAAACTTACCTTCCACCCAGGGATAAAAATTTTCTAGAGATGTAACAGCTCGAGAGACAACCCAATCAAAAGTCTGTGGCAGACTCTCCACTCGGGCGTTTACACAAGTGACATTGTCGAGTCCCATTGCCTGCGCAACAGAAGATGCCACCTTGATTTTTTTACCAATAGAGTCACACAAAGTAAATTGAGCTTCAGGAAACTCCATTGCGAGAGGGACTCCCGGGAAACCACCGCCAGTACCTACATCAAGCACTGATACATTCCCTGTGCGCCAAGTCTCATCACCATAAAAGATCTTCAGATACTCAGCGATAGCAAGAGAGTGCACAATATGATGCTCATAGACATTATCAATATCCTTGCGCGAAATCACATTGATTTTCTCATTCCACTCTTTGTAGAGCTCTACCAATTTATTATAACAATTATTCATCTTCTCCAGATTTCATATTATCAATCAAGGCCTTTGCTCTCCTGATACGGGTACGCACCGTATTCAATTCCAAGCCTAATTCCTCAGCTATTTCCTTATACTGCAAGGATTCTATAAGCCTTTTCCTAGCGACCTCTCTATATAGCTCCGGCAATGCCTCAACACAAGCCAGAAGCTTCTCCTCATCCTCATCTTTGATGATATGGTCGAGAGCTGTCACCGAACCATCATCAATATTATCTATCTCCGGCATAAGACTGGCTCCTCCGTCATCAAAGGAGACAAATTTGCTTTGAGCACGTCCTTCAGAGTCCAGCACATCCAGAGCCGTATTTCTAGCTATCACCTTCAACCAAGTCGCAAACTGGCTTTTTGTCGGGTCAAAACTACCTATCTGCCTGAAAGCTTTTTCAAAACTCCTTGAGCATATATCATCAATAAAAAATTCATCCAATCCGTGAATCGTAGATGATATATAGCGTCTCAGGGACACGACATTTGTATCCCAGAGCTGTGTAAAAGCAGTTCCATCTCCAATAATCGCCCTACGGACGAGTTCGTCAATGTGCATCAAGCCAGGTTTTTCCATAACTACATTCTACAGTTAAAGGTACAGATAGCTTCAGGACATTTTCCATTTCCTGCACCAATATATTTTTAACTATATCTATCTCCTGATGAGGCACTTCCAGTAAAAGTTCGTCATGAATCTGCAGCACCATGCGGGCGCGCAAATTCTGCTCCCTCAATTTGCGGTCTACCGCAATCATCGCCAGCTTGATTATATCAGCAGCAGAGCCCTGAATCGGCGCATTGACTGCGTTTCGCTCCGCGAATGCGCGAAGATTGGCGTTGCGCGAATTTACATCCGCAACATAGCGGCGGCGGCCGAATATTGTCTGAACATATCCATTTGCCCTGGCAAATTCAAGCGTCTCATCAATAAACTTGCGGATTGATGGGAAAGACGCAAAATAGTCATCGATAATTTTCTTTGCCTCCGAGCGGGAGCAATGCAGTCTCTGGCTAAGGCCAAAGGCCGATATGCCATACATTATGCCGAAGTTGGCAGTCTTGGCCACACGACGCTGATCGCCACTCACTTCCTCGAGAGGAATATCAAATATCTTGGCTGCTGTCGCGCTGTGAACATCCTGCCCTGATCGGAACGCAGCAATCAGATGCTCATCACCGCACAGATGTGCCATAAGGCGAAGCTCTATCTGCGAATAATCCGCTGACATCATCACAGAATCTGCGTCCTGCGCCACAAAGGCCTTGCGGATCTGGCGGCCTTCCTCCGTGCGGATCGGTATATTCTGCAGATTTGGGTTGGAAGAAGACAAGCGTCCGGTAGCAGTGAGTGCCTGGTTAAAATTTGTATGCACCCTGCCATCTCGCGGCGAGATATATGTTCCAAACGGTTCTATGTATGTTGACAGCAACTTTTTGAGGCCACGATACTCCAATATTGCATCAATGATCGGACTCTTTTCTGACAACTCCAGAAGCGTCTGCTCATCAGTCGGCCAGGAACCAGTGCGTGATTTCTTGGCCTTAGGGTCAAGTTTTAGCTTTTCATAGATAAGCACTCCCAGCTGCTTTGGTGAAGATAGATTTAGAGACTGATCTTCTGCCAGCTCTCTGACAAAGATTTCTTTCTCAGAGATGCGTTTGCGCAGTTCCTCTGCAAACTCGACCAGCGGATTAATATCCACCTTTACTCCCACCTGCTCCATACGCGCCAATACAGAAACGAGAGGTTCTTCGATTTCCGCATAAAGTCGTCCGAGCGCCAGGAAAGATCCCATCTCTGCAGATAGCTTCTCAAATATCAGCAATATTGCTTCAAGATCTCTTCCAAAATCCTTTTTCTGCTCACCTTCCGAGTCTGCATCAAACAACGAAACTTGTTCTACTTCTTCTACTGTCTCGAGGGAAAGCCCGAGGTATTGTTCAGCAAGAGCTTCAAGGCTATGATTGCGTTCCGGATTCAGAAGATAATGCATTATCTCAAGGTCAAACAGACGTCCAGAAAGACTGACGCCACAATTAGATATAGCTTTTATACCCGACTTAAGTCCTACACCTATTTTTGAAATGCCCTGATTCTCAAGGATTTCCGCAAATTCCGCAGCAGGACCATGAGTCCAGTTCCCTTTACTGGCAATATAAAGTTCAGCTTCATGTAGAAGCATTGCAATAGCTTCCCCGTAAACAAACTTACCTACAGGAACCTGCTTCAGCCCACCAATCGTCGGGTTCTTCTCCTGTGTCTCTGTAAAGAGACTTTGTTCCAGAGAATCTGGAGCCTCTTTTCCACTGATCTTACGGACCAGACGCTTCAAAGACGGAAATTCATATTCATCAAAAAGACTTTCCAGTGCAGCGTTATATCCGATATCCGTCCTCATCTGATCGATAGTGCACGGAATCTCAATATCCGTCTTTATAGTCACCAGCTCACGCGAGAGCCAGATGTACTCTTCTGCTTGTTTGAATGACTCTCTCTGCTTGGGAGTCAGCTGGTCTATATGACTGTAAATTTCTTGAAGTGTTCCATATTTATTAAGGAGTTTGGCAGCTCCAACAGGGCCGACGCCGGGAACTCCAGGAATATTATCTGCACTATCTCCACATAAAGTCAAGACATCTATAACTTGTGATGGGCAGGAGATATTCCACTTGGCACACACCTGCTCTACGCCTAGAATCTCCGCATCTGAGCCGGATTTTCCAGGCCTGATCTGATAGATATGCTCTGCAATCAGCTGACCATAATCCTTATCCGGAGTCACCATATATACATCCCATTGCTCCGAGGAGAACTGCTTTGCTACAGAACCAAGCACATCGTCCGCTTCAAATCCGGGAATCATCAATACAGGAATATTCATCGCCTTGACGATATTGGTCAAAGGTTCAAGTGCATCAATGACAAGTTGCGGAGTCTCAGAGCGATTGGCCTTGTATTCAGGATACATCTTGTTTCTGAAAGTTCCTCCAGGAGGATCAAAGCCCACTACAATGGCCTCAGGTTTTTCTCGATCAAGAAGCTCGAGGAGATATTTGGTAAAACCAAACAGAATAGAAGTATCTATGCCTTTAGAGTTGACCATAGGTCGGCCCATAAAGGCATAGTACATCTTAAAAATCAGCGCATGGCCGTCTATCAGAAATAATTTCATCAAATCTTAATTAAATGCTGCCCTGCTCAAGCATTGCAGTAGCGACTTTCATAAAGCCGGCAATATTTGCTCCCTTTACATAGTCAACCTTTCCGTCTGGCTGGGTGCCATATTTAACACAAGCCTCGTGGATCGATTTCATAATATAGTGGAGCTTCTCGTCAACTTCTTCTCCGCTCCAGCTGATATGAGAAGCATTCTGTGTCATCTCCAGGCCAGAAGTAGCTACGCCACCGGCATTAACTGCCTTACCAGGTGCAAACAAGATGCCCGCATTCTGGAAGTAATGAATCGCTTCTGGCTGACAACCCATATTTGAAACTTCGCAGCAGCACCATGTTCCGTTGCTCACAAGTTCCTTGGCATCCGCCTCGTTGAGCTCGTTCTGGAATGCGCAAGGCAAAGCGATATCACATTTCACGCTCCAAGCCTTCTTTCCTGCTACAAATCTAGCCTTATCTGGGAACTTGGTTGCCATGTCTTCTACTCTATTACGATTAGAAGCTCTCATAACGAGCATATAGTCAATCATTTCTGGAGTGATACCTTCAGGGATCTCACACACGCCGTCAGGACCGGAAACAGCAACCACCTTAGCGCCAAGCTCAGTCGCCTTGATACAAGCGCCCCAGGCAACATTACCAAAGCCCGAAACAGCTACAGTACAACCTTTAAGTTCTTTTCCTGCGTGCTTGAGAAGGTTTTCTGTAAAATAAAGAGCGCCGAAGCCTGTTGCCTCCGGACGAAGGATTGAACCGCCCCAAGTTGAACCTTTTCCGGTAATTACACCTGTGTTGTATTGACGAGCAAGTTTCTTGTACATTCCATAAAGATATCCGATCTCGCGGGCGCCAACACCCACATCGCCGGCAGGGATGTCTTGATCTGGTCCTATGCAGTTCCAAAGCTCAAGCATAAACGCCTGACAGAAACGCATAATCTCTTCATTGGATTTTCCTGTCGGGTCAAAATCAGAACCACCCTTTGCACCACCCATCGGAAGAGTAGTAAGTGCATTCTTGAAAGTCTGCTCAAAACCAAGGAACTTCAACATCGAAGGTGAAACTGCCTTATGGAATCTCAAACCACCCTTATATGGTCCGATTGCGCTATTAAACTGCACACGGTATCCGGTATTGGTCTGAACATCACCACGGTCATCAACCCAGGTCACGCGGAAAGTAAAGATACGATCTGGCTCGACCATTCTCTCTACAATCTTTGCCTTTTCAAACTCAGGATGCTGATTATATACTTCTTCAATGCTTTCAAGCACTTCTTGCACTGCCTGCAAATACTCGTTCTCAAGAGGATAC
>JAFNUQ010000210.1 GCA_017383945.1 Bacteroidales bacterium
GCCGAGGTATTCAAGGCTATCCTGCTGCAATGCTGCTTCGCCTGAGTCGCCAAACCCGGGAACCGGGCGAATCTTGCCTTCCGAGTTGATATCAGCAGCGCCGCCACTCACTTTTACTCCCTTGCTACCGAGGAACTGGTAGAAATAATGTGCGCAGGTATATGCGCCGAAGCGGTTTGAGCCTTCATAGGTGTAGGCCCTGCGATCAATGGGGAACGAACCCACAAATTCGCCGATAGGCGCAAGGCGGGTATTGATATAGCAGATGGTGTTGGACGAGCGTGGCTCTCCGGTTGTCGCACTCACACGATATTGCAGCCAAGGTGTCTCTGGGTACTGCTGCTTTATGCTCGGATGCTGACCTTGTTGCGACGCGGGAACTATGAGGAAGTTCTGGGCATTCTCAAAGAAATTGAGTCCGGTAGGCCCCACGCCATAATTGGTGCCGAAATCGTCTTTTGTCCAACCCAGGTTCTCGGGATATGGGTTATCAAAGAAACGGGGATCTGCAACGACGCGTCCATCTATATGATTGATGCCAGCCCTCTTGAGGATTGCCAGCCATTTGCCAAAAAGCGTTGCAGCAGGATCAGAAAAGGAGTTACGAGCTCCGGTTGTCGGATCTCCTCCTCCAACGATATACAGGTCTCCTTTCAGCACTCCGTCTACAATCTCTCCGCTATGAGCCAGCTTTGTCTCAAATCTATAATCAGCGCCAAGCTCTCTCAAAGCCAATCCTGTGGTAATAAGCTTGACATTGGAAGCCGGAACCATCTTCTGACGATGATTGAAGATAGCAAGCGTATCTCCCTTGAGATTAACAGCATAGACTCCTACGACTGCGCCGGCAAGGGGCTGCTTGGAGCATATCTCTGCAACTTTTTCCGCCGGAGTCTTGACGCCATCCGAATCCTTTTCCTCCAATGCGAGGCGAATATCAGGCATGATGATTTCCTGCGTCTGGGTCCCCGCAATAGAAGCAGTCGCGCTCACCCCTAACAGGAGAAGCGCGACTGATATTAGTCTTGTAAGGCTACTCATTATTTAACAGCTTCCTTTACTACAGCGCTAAGCTTCTCGTAAAGGGCGTCAGTCTTAACAAGAATCTCCTTGCGGAGCTCGTTATAGTAGGCCTTCTTAGATCCTTCAACTTTAACATTTACCTTGTCTCTGAGCTCATTATAGAGATCGATGGCCTCCTCAAAAAGAGGAGCTGCGCCTGTCTCTGCGAGCTGAGGATTGATAGCAGCTACTACTGAGCAGTCTTCAACGAAGGCGCTGAGTACATATTCAATGTCTTTCTTGATGTCTCTTAGGTTCATAATTTCTATGTTTTTGATTTATTGTGCAAATATAGCAATTTTTATTATTGTTGGAAATAAGCAGGGTCAGCGGTGATGAACTTTGCACCTTTATTGACATTGCCGATAATTCTTCTGACCTCGATAGCCTGCCTGTCATAGTAATTGGGCTCTCCTTTGACAATCGAGTTGACTCTTACAAGCTGTGAAGAATGGATAATCTTGCCGTCTCCGATATACATTGATACGTGACTGACAGACACTGGTTTTCCGTTTTCATCTTTTCTGCCATAGAAAATCAAGTCTCCGGGGCGCATCTTGCCGAGCTCATAAGGCACACTGACACCACAGGCAATCTGTTCACGGGCATTACGAGGAAGCACTATACCGTGCATCAGGTAAATAGTCTTGGTCAAACCGCTGCAGTCATAATGCTTGACCGTATTACCGCCCCACATATATGGCGTTCCAAGCATCGTCTTCGCCATTGCGACCAGGCCTTCTTCGGTGACTTTGCGGCTGCGAGCCCACGACCTAAAGTCCTCAACATCAGTATCCTTTACCCACGCCTCGGTTCCGTCTGCCATGAGCACTGCTACAAATGCTCCTTGAGCTGAGCTACTAGACTTCCGCACAATATTGCCCATAGTAAAATCAGCAAGCTGCGCTGCATCGGGCTTCGGTTCTGCAAGAAGACTGCTGTACTTTGCCGTACAAATCCATTTGTCCGCAGCAAGATATTGATTCTTCTCCCTCTCGCTCATAAGAGCCAATGAAAGCTCGTTGGTCCACACATTTTTATAGTCGGGAGCCACAACCTTGCGCCAATATCGGTCATTGTCCGTAATCTGCAGGATCGTACCCATCAGCGACTGACTCTCCAGCGGCGACTCATAATCCGGACGCGCCCTGAGGAATGCCGAAGAGACATTGACTACGCCCCACTCAAGATTCTCACTCCAGCTAAGGAAACCGGTATCAAGATTGGTCACTTTATAGCCTGCAGCAACCAGCGCCTCGGCTGCATTGCGGCTACGCCTGCCACTGCGACAATACACAGCAATCTCCTTATCCTTAGGGATTTGCCTCTGCACCTGCTGCACAAATCCTTCCTGCTGAACATCAATATTAAAATCCGTTCCGCGAATATGACCGGCCGCAAACTCAGCGGGAGTCCTCACATCAAGCAGAATCACTTCCGGATCTGAAATCAATCTGCGGAATGGTTCCACTGCAAGATTTGGCGCCTGCGCAGCCAGCTTAGCTGCAATGCAGACAAGTAATGCTATAATCGTATACTTTTTCATTGTGCTCTGCGTTTATTTTTCAAATATAAATATAAATTTGCAAAAAGCTTTTTGGATATGTTCAGGATAGGACAAGGATATGACGTGCATGCCTTCGGCGAAGGTTTGCCGATGTGGCTGGGCGGCTTGAAGATAGAGTCTCCGGTCGGATTTATTGCCCACTCCGATGGAGATGTGGCAATCCACGCGCTCTGCGATGCGCTGCTCGGAGCCCTGGCTCTTGGCGATATCGGACATCTTTTTCCGGATACATCCCAGGAATTTGCAGGCATTGACAGCAAAATTCTGCTTGCTCGGGTGATGGAAGTAATCAGAAAAGAAGGTTGGGACCTCGCAAACGCAGATATAACCATCGCACTTCAGGCACCCAAGATCGCCTCTTACATCTCAGAGATGCGCACATGTCTGGCCTCAGTAATGGCCGTAGAAGCATCTGCAGTGAGTGTTAAGGCCACAACAACAGAGCGTCTTGGCTTCGTCGGACGCAAGGAAGGATGTGAAGTGTGGGCAGTTGTGTTACTTAGGAAAGTGGAAAATTATTAAAATATTTTGCTTTTTTCCAAAACTATTGTACCTTTGCACTCCCGTTTCCTAAACGGGGCACAACTTTGACATAAGCATTGAGATATGGTGTAATGGTAGCACTACAGATTCTGGCTCTGTCAGTGAGGGTTCGAGTCCTTCTATCTCAACTACCCTACGGGGTGTGCGGCGAGGTAGCTCAGCTGGTTAGAGCGTCGGATTCATAATCCGGAGGTCGTGGGATCATGCCCCACTCTCGCTACTTCGACAGTTAACTAATTCTTAATATGAGGGACAACTAATAGTCCGATGCCTCTCGCAGAAGTTGATACATCAACTTCTTTTTTTTATTTTATAGAACTACCAACCCTTCTTAATATTATCAGCCATAATATCAACAAGACGTTTCCTTGCCTCTA
>JAFNUQ010000211.1 GCA_017383945.1 Bacteroidales bacterium
AAGGAAATAGATAATAAGGCGTTTATGTCTATATCTCCTACAAATGATGTATATGGAGAAGGTTTTGAGGAGATAAAAGCCGGAGTAACAAAAAAGAAAAAACAATAATTAACAATATGGCAGTTAGTAGTACTAAAAAATTTCTTACTGGCGTCAAAGAGTACTCGCTCATAACTTTGGGCGTAATTATTTATGTGGCAGCTTGGATTATCTTCCTGCTTCCAAATAACCTCATTGGCGGTGGTGCAACAGGTATTGCATCCATCATCCAGTATGCTACAGGTATCAAAGCGGGTTATACCTACTTTGTCATTAATGTGGGTTTGCTCATTGCAGCAATCTTTACACTTGGTAAGAATTTTGGCAGCAAGAGTGTCTATGCTATCATCCTTACCTCTGTCGGCCTGAACCTTGGTCAGGAACTTGTTCCGCAGGAGTTCATCCAGATTATGGCTCTTGACAATGGTAAGCTGATGAGCACAATCATCGGTGGTGTTCTTGTAGGTATCGGTATCGGTATGACAATGACTCAGGGTGGCAGCACAGGTGGCACAGATATCGTTGCTCTGATCATGAATAAATATAGAGGTATTTCACCTGGTAGAACAATCCTGGCAATTGATGTTGTTGTGATTCTCTTCTCAATGGTGATGCCTTCGTATACAACTGAAGGAGCCCTCATCCCGGTTACTGAAAAAATCACAATTGCTGTCTATGCGTGGATTTTGATCTTTGTGATGACATCGGTTCTTGATGCCTATGTGTCAGGTTCTCGTCAGTCAATGCAGATTTTTGTTTTCTCTAAGAAATATGAGGAGATTGCCGATGCGGTTACAGGTGACCTTCATCGTGGTGTGACAGTTCTTGACGGAACAGGCTGGTATACAAAAACAAGCTCAAAGGTTTTGATGATTGTTACTCTTAAGAGTGATCTCAACACATTGTTGAAATTTATTAATTCCATTGACTCTGATGCTTTCATCTCTGTATCTTCTGCTACAGCAGTGTATGGTAAGGGTTTTGACACTATTAAAGTCAAGGATAAAAATAAATCTAAAGAATAAAAAAGCAATTTTTTTATATAAACCCCACTTGGAGAAATCTGAGTGGGGTTTATGTTATTATTTTTGTGAGAAACACAAAGTATATGGTTATAAATGTTTCTTCCATCTTATCACGCTCTTTAGCGTTAAAATTGTCTTTAACATCTTTTTTATTTCTTCCTTTAGAAAGACTTTTTCTTGTCCAGTCCTGGGGTTGGGCAGAATTGGTGTGTATCTCCTTGTTTGTGGCGACGATGGAGTTATTATTTAAAAGACTCCCTGGAGAAAGTGTTAAAATTTTTACGGTAGCAGAAATTCTGTTTCTTTTTGTGCCGATAATTTTTTGTGCTTTTGATGTGCCATCAATTGCTGCCTGTATTGTTTTGTATATGGTGCTTATTGCGTGTTATGCCTATCTATGTTTTGCGAAACTGTCACAATTAAGACCTTTGTTCAAACAACAGTCGGTGGTAGCTACAATCGAGTCTCAAGCCCGGCTTTTGTATGGGGCGCTGGTGGGTTTGATAATGATGCTCTTTGTCTGTGCCCGAGGGTCTTTGCCTGTTTATTTGCTAGTATTAGTGCTGTTGTTGCCTCTTTATATATTTCTCTTTGTGCGCACAATACAAAATAGAAGTATTATTCTGAAGAAGTATAAGGAGATAATGCTTGAGCAGTTGGTGCACGGAAATCTGAAGCCTTATTCGTCCAAAGAGTCAGCGCAGGATCTGCCGAAGATGTCGGCTCTGTATCAGAAAGTGGTATTGTTGGTTGAAGAGAAGGAGCCATTTCTGGATCCGGATTACGGAATACATGATATGGCAAGAGATGTCTTTACAAATAAAACATACCTCTCCCAGACTATAAATGTTGTCTCTGGCCGAAACTTCAGACAGTTTATAAATTATTATCGAGTAAGGCACGCAATCAAGTTAATGACAGATAATCCTAAACTGACAGTGGAAGAACTGTCGAGGAATTCTGGTTTTCACTCAACGGTTACCTTTAATATGGCCTTTAAATTAAATGTAGGAGATACTCCTGGCGAATATTGCCAGAAGCTGAAGGCCAGGGTCAATCGCAAATCTCTTCCTTAATGCCTTTCCACTCGGCAGGAAGAGGCGCGGTAATGCATAGCTCGATTTTCTTGACCGGGTGGATAAAATTGATGCGACGTGCGTGCAGGCTGATGCCTCCGTCCGGGTTAGATCGGGGCGCACCATATTTGAGGTCGCCCTTGATAATGCATCCCATATTGCTGAGCTGGCATCTGATCTGATGATGACGTCCGCTAAGTAGCTCTACCTCAATAAGGTGGTAGCGCTCTGTGCTTTGCAGGTAGCGGTAGTTGAGCTTTGCCAGCTTGGCTTTGGTCTGTGTGGCGCGTTCTTTAGATACAATGTAGGATTTGTTCTGCTTCTCGTTGCGTGTCATCCAATCCTCAAGGTGACCTTGCTCGATCTTGGGGCGGTCGCAGCATAGAGCCCAGTAGAATTTGCTCACAGCTCCGTCTCTAAACATTTCGGTCAGTCGGGATAGAGCTTTGGATGTCTTTGCGAGGATGCAGATGCCGCTGACAGGTCTGTCAAGTCTATGAGGAATGCCCATAAACACTTGTCCCGGCTTCTCGTCGCGTTGGGCAATGAAGGCTTTGTACAGCTCGGCAAGGCACTCGTCACCCGTTTTGTCTCCCTGGGTGATTTCTCCTACACGCTTGTTAACGACGAGCAGATGATTGTCTTCATATAGGATGCGCGCTTGTGCGTCTTCAAATTCTGATTTGGATAGCTGTCTGTACATATTTGCTTCTTTGCCATTGATCTGCTGTGCCAATTTAGGGCTTTTTGCAGGATTTAAGTGCAAATATATGACAAATTGTCAGAAAAACGGCAGTGGCAAAGCTTTTGATTGATGTATTGTCGTCTCCCGCATAGAAAGGGGAGTAAAAAGTAGAAAATTAAAGAATCAGAAATATGGGTAAAATTATTGGAATTGACCTCGGTACCACCAACTCATGTGTGGCCGTAATGGAAGGCAACCAGCCAACCGTAATTGTAAATGATGAAGGTGGTCGTACCACTCCATCTATTGTAGCTTTTACTGACAATGGTGAGCGCAAGGTGGGTAGCCCTGCAAAGCGTCAGGCTATCACCAACCCTAAAAATACCATTTTCTCTATCAAGAGATTTATGGGTGAGACATTTGATAATGTAGCTAAGGAGGTTTCAACTGTGCCATATCACGTGGTAAAGGGTGATAACAATACTCCTCGTGTAGATATCAATGGTAGAAATTATTCTCCTCAGGAGATTTCAGCTCTTGTACTTCAGAAGATGAAGAAGATTGCTGAGGATTATCTTCGTCAGGATGTGACAGAGGCTGTTATTACAGTTCCTGCATACTTCTCTGACTCTCAGCGTCAGGCTACAAAGGAGGCAGGTAAGATCGCAGGTCTTGAAGTAAAGCGTATTATCAATGAGCCTACAGCTGCAGCTCTTGCCTATGGTCTTGATAAGAAGAATGTAAATATGAAGGTCGCTGTTTATGACCTCGGTGGCGGTACATTTGATATCTCTATCCTTGAGCTCGGTGACGGCGTATTTGAGGTTAAGTCTACAAACGGTGATACTCACCTTGGTGGCGATGACTTCGATCAGGCTATCATTGACTGGCTCGCAAGAGAGTTTGCTATGGAGAATGGCGGTCTTGATCTTAAGAAGGATCCTATGGCTCTTCAGAGACTCAAGGAGGCTGCTGAGAAGGCTAAGATTGAGCTCTCAACTGCTGCTTCAGCGGAAGTTAACCTTCCATTCATCACTGCTGTTGATGGTATGCCTAAGCACCTTGTAAAGAGCTTGTCAAGAGCTAAGTTTGAGCAGCTTTGCGATGATCTCTTTGCTCGCTCTATCGAGCCTTGCCGTAGAGCTCTCCAGGATGCACACCTCAGCGCATCAGATATTGATGAGGTTCTCCTCGTGGGTGGTTCAACCCGTATCCCTAAGATTCAGGAGATGGTTAAGGACTTCTTCGGTAAGGAGCCTAACAAGAGCGTAAACCCAGATGAGGTTGTAGCTATCGGTGCTGCTATCCAGGGTGGTGTACTTGCAGGTGATGTTAAGGACGTGCTTCTTCTTGACGTGACTCCGCTCTCTCTCGGTATCGAGACTCTCGGCGGTGTGATGACCAAGCTCATCGAGGCCAACACAACTATCCCTGTGCACAAGGAGCAGGTATTCTCTACAGCTGCTGACAACCAGCCATCTGTTGAGGTGAGAGTGCTCCAGGGTGAGCGCCCAATGGCAAAGGATAACAAGCAGATTGGCGTGTTCCATCTTGATGGCATCACTCCTGCACCTCGCGGTGTGCCTCAGATTGAAGTGTCATTTGATATCGATACTAACGGTATCCTAAGCGTTTCTGCAAAGGATAAGGCAACAGGTAAGGAGCAGCACATCCGCATTGAGGCTTCAAGCGGCTTGAGCGATGAGGAGATCCAGAGAATGCGCGACGAGGCTAAGGCCAACGAAGAGGCTGATAAGGCTGAGAAGGAGAGAGTTGACAAGATCAACAATGCCGATGCAATGGTATTCCAGACTCAGAAGAACCTCAAGGAGCACGGCGACAAGATTCCTGCTGACAAGAAGGCAGCAATTGAGAGCGCATGCGAAGGCCTCAAGAAGGCAGTGGATGAGAAGAACCTTGCTGATATCGACAAGTTCAATGCAGAGCTTGAGGCAGCATGGCACGCAGCTTCTGAGGACATGGCAAAGGCAGCAGGTGCTGATCCAAATGGCCCACAGGGTCCTCAGGGACCTCAAGGCCCTCAGGGTCCACAAGGCCCACAGGGCGGTCCAAAACCTGATTACGGTAACTAATATAGATAAAAGCCTTCCAATTTTGGGAGGCTTTCTCTTTTCTATATGTAGATATTTGTTAAATTTGTGCATATCGCTGTAACCAATTTAATTATTTACATATGAAAAAGAATATCTCAAAGTTCTTGAAACTGGCTTGCGTTCTTGTGCTTGCTTCTGCGTGTTCAAGTGGAGTAAAGGCTCCAGAGGAATCATCTCTTTTTGAAAAGAGAGTGGATCCTGTTTCAGGCGTGGTGTCATATGCGCTCAACTATGGTGCACCTGATGACAACAAGCAATCACTCTATTTTGTTACCAAATCAATGACAGAGGATGGAAGATTCTTGGTTTTCCAGCACACTGTAGGTAATGAACTCAAAGGTTTTGAGCCTCGTCGTCTGAAAGTGGCTGACCTCAAGAAAGAAGAGGTTTATGATTTGGGCGAGATCAGAATGACTCCTTTTATCGAGACCAAAGAGAATTATATGGTTTATGGAGATCCGCAGAGAGGCTTCTTTAAGAAATATTTTGCTGAGCCTGATAAGGAGATAAAGCTTTGTGATATCCCAGAGGAGCTCTCTTCTCTTGGACGTGTTACCAGACTTGCTTCTCACCTTACTTTGACTCAGGATCGCCAGAAAGCTTTCCTTGATGCGGCTGTAAAGCCTGAAGATGGCAAGGAGCGCTATATCCAGGGTATGCTCAATTTGGTGGATGGCTCTTGGGATCTCTGGGGTGAGACTGAGTGGAACTGCAATCACGGTCAGCTCAATCCTGTAAATGATTCGCTTGCAATGTGTGCTTGGGAAACTGCCTGGGGTGATCTTGGTCAAGCATACCAGAAGGAGACAGGCTGGTATCCTCGTATGTGGCTTGTGCGCAAGGGTTCAAAGACCCTCATCCCTGCAGAGCATCGCAACTTTGCTTCCCATGAGATCTGGGATGACGATGGTAAGGGCGTTTCTTGGTGCGGTCACGGTTGGATGGAAGAGGAAGATTGTGTATATCACTATGATCTTGCAACAGGCAAGCAGGAAGCTTGGGCTAAGGTTCCGGGCTCACGTCACAATTATTGCTCACCAGATAATAAATATGTAGTGCTTGATCAGGCACCTAATGGCTGGTGGAGAGGTGGTCCTTGGGCTGTTGCTTTCTATAACAGGGAGACTGACAAGACAGCTTGGGTTTATACAGTGAGAGAGCCGCTTGTTCCTCGTGATAAGCCATCAGTGCTTCATCCGGATCCACATCCGCACTTTGTGATGAATGGTCGCTATATCATCAGTACAGCAAATAATGCAGATGGTCATATGGATCTCTATGTTACTCCAGTTGATCAGCTCATCGAGATGACAAAATAACATAGTCAATAAAAGAAAAAGCCTCAGAGGAAACTCTGAGGCTTTTTTGTGCTCCCTTAGGGACTCGAACCCTAGACACCCTGATTAAGAGTCAGGTGCTCTACCAACTGAGCTAAGGAAGCAAAGAACTATTGTGACCCGTTCGGGGCTCGAACCCGAGACCCCCACATTAAAAGTGTGATGCTCTACCAACTGAGCTAACGAGTCCTCCGTTTTGGGATTGCAAAGGTATCAGTTTTCTCTATAATTTCCAAATTTTTTGTAAATTTTTTTTATTCATCGTAAAAATATCTCTATATGGAGTAAAATGTCTATCTTTGAAGAGTAACCAATTATAACCCATATGCGCAAAATTTTTCCTTTTTTAATCGCAGTTCTTTGCGTCTTGGCTTCGTGCTCTAAGCAAGACAATAAGATTGATTTAAGTGGTAGCTGGCAGGTGAGCCTTGATAGTCTGCAGACCTTTGATGCCATCACTTTGCCTGGCACAACAGATGCTGCCGGATTGGGCGAGCCTAATACTCTGGAACCGGCTCTTACTCCGCCTCAGGTCAATAGACTCACTCGCAAACATTCCTTCCTTGGTGCTGCATTCTACAAGCGCAGCTTTGAAGTACCTGCTTCGATGGAAGGTAAGCCTCTCACCCTTACTCTTGAGCGTGTGATATGGCAGAGTAGTGTGTGGATTGACGGAGTTCAAGTTGAAGGAGCAGAGGAAAGCCTCACTACAGCCCACAATTATACAATTCCTCAAGGCTTGAGTGCTGGTACACACGAGATAATGTTGCGCATAGATAATCGCAAGCGTTACGATATCTCTTGGAGAGAGCTCGCTCATGCCTACACCAATGACACTCAGGTTATCTGGAATGGTGTTCTTGGAGAGCTAAGCCTCACAGCTCATAATGATATTGAGATTGCTCACGTGGAAGTTTATCCTGATGTTGACAGCCGAAGTGCAAGAGTGGTGACAACTCTGGTTCGCCACAATCCTGAGCTTAGCCAGGTCAAGCTTCGCTATAGCGTAGGCTCTCTTCACGTCAATAGCGACGTGCCGCTCAATGGCGAAGTGACAACAGTGGAGCAGACAGTAGCACTTGGAAGCAATGCTGCTCTTTGGGACGAATTCTCGCCGAAGCTCCACACCCTCAAGCTTCAGTGCGAAGGTGCGAGCAAAGAAGTTAAATTTGGCCTTCGCTCTTTCAAAGCAGACGGAGATCATTTTGCGATTAACGGCAGACGCACATTCCTTCGCGGAACGCTCAATTGCTGTATCTATCCGCTTTCCGGCACTCCACCGCTTGATGAAGCTGGCTGGGAGAAAGAATTCCGCGTGTGCCAGGAGTGGGGTCTTAATCACGTGCGTTTCCACTCGTGGTGTCCGCCAGATGCTGCGTTCCGAGTAGCAGACCGCCTCGGCATCTATCTTCAGGTAGAGTTGCCTGTATGGGCCCACGGCCGCGGCCCTGCCGTAGACGAATTTATGCGTGCAGAAGCAGAGCGCATCCTCAAGGCTTACGGAAATCACCCATCCTTCTGTATGCTTGCTTGCGGTAATGAGCTTGATAATGGCTATGAGTTCCTTAATGAACTGATGAGTGATATGAAGAAGGCTGATCCTCGCCACCTTTATACCAACTGCAGCTATACAATGGGCTTTGGACATAAGGGAAAAGCTGAACCAGAGGATGAGTTTATGGTTGCTTCCCGCACCGTGCTTGGCCAGATCCGCGGACAAGATTATATTGATTCTCGCACTCCTAACTTCTATAGTAATTTTGATGCTACTGCTCGTGGTATTGATGTTCCGCTTGTTTCACACGAGATCGGTCAGTATTGTGTCTATCCAAGCATGAAGGAGATAGAGAAGTATACAGGTACACTCCTTCCGCTGAACTTCCTTGGTGTTAAGGCAGAGCTCGAGAAGAAAGGTCTCCTTGATAGGGCAGAGGAATATACTATGGCTTCAGGAAAGCTTTCTGCGCTTCTTTACAAAGAAGAGGTTGAAAGAGCTTTGAGAACCAAGACTCTTGCAGGCTTCCAGCTTCTTGGTCTTCAGGACTTTAGTGGTCAAAGTACCGCTCTTGTCGGCCTTGTTGACGCTTTCTGGGATAACAAGGGTTTGGTGACTGAAGAATGGTTCCGTCAGGCTTGTTCTCCTGTAGCACCTCTTGCTCTCTTTGAGAAGCCTTGGTGGACTAATGATGAAAACTTTGTTGCAGAAATAGAGATTGCAAACTTCTGGTCAAAGGATATTACCGGTAACGTGAAATGGTCGCTAGCTTCTAAGGACCTTGCACTTGCTTCTGGTACTATTGCCGCAAATGTGCCTGTTGGTGGTAATACCCGCCTTGAGAATAAGATCGAAGTTGATCTGAGCACAATCCAGGAACCTGTACAGCTCAAACTCACAGTTGCTCTCGATAAATGGAGTAATAGCTGGGATGTGTGGGTATATCCTGCAGGCGACAACTTTGATCAGGGAGAAGTCGTGTTGGCTCATACTCTCGAAGAAGCAATGCCTGTACTTCAGGAGGGTGGTACGGTGCTTCTCAGCCCGACTCCTTGGACTATTACTGGAGAGAAGGGTAAGTTTGTGCCTGTTTTCTGGAGTCCGGTATTCTTCCCATTTGAGGCTGGTACAATGGGCGTGCTTTGCGACCCAGAACATCCAGGTCTTGCAAGCTTCCCTACAGAGAGTCATAGTAACTGGCAGTGGTGGAATCTTACCAAGAACTCACGTGCGGTGAATCTTGATAACTATCCTCAGGTAGAGAGTATCGTTGAGGCGGTGGATAACTTTACAATGAACCGTCGTCTCTCGTATATCTTTGAGTGTCAGTGTGAGAGCGGAAGACTCATCTTCAGCACAATGGATCTTCTTTCTCCAAAGGCGATGGAGCGTCCTGAGACTCGTCAGATGCTTTCAAGCCTTCTTGACTATATGAATTCTGAGAAATTCAACCCTTCAGGAGTGATGACTCCGGATCAG
>JAFNUQ010000212.1 GCA_017383945.1 Bacteroidales bacterium
CCTCCTGGATATATTCAAGGGCCTCTTCAAGCGAGAATTTAATTGCAGGAGGCAGAATGATTTTTTCATCTGAACCGGCTGCTCTCACGTTACTAAGTTTCTTGGTCTTGCAGATATTGATATTGAGGTCGCGCTCTCTTGTGTGCTCACCAAGCACCTGACCGGCATAAATATCTTCTCCCGGCTCGACAAAGAATCTACCTCTATCCAAGAGCTTGTTCATAGAGTATGCTATAGCCTGACCTGTTTCAAGAGATACGAGAGAGCCGTTGTTTCTGTGCTCGATCTCTCCCTTATATGGCTGATACTCCTTAAATCTATGTGCAACGATAGCTTCTCCCTGAGATGCTGTGAGAAGGTTTGAACGCAAACCGATGAGACCTCTTGTAGGAATCTCAAATTCAAGGAGTGTGCGATCACCACGCGGCTCCATGTGGATGAGAGCACCCTTACGACGAGTCGAAATCTCAATCGCAGCACCCACAAATGCTTCTGGTACCTCAATTGAGAGCTCCTCGATCGGCTCGCAACGCTGTCCACCGATAGTTTTATCAAGCACCTTAGGCTGGCCCACCTGAAGCTCAAATCCTTCGCGGCGCATTGTCTCAATCAAAACAGAGAGATGAAGCACTCCTCGACCATAAACCACAAACGAATCCGCAGTCAGGCCTGGCTTTACTCTAAGAGCGAGGTTCTTCTCCAATTCCTTTTCAAGGCGCTCCTTGAGGTGACGCGATGTCACAAATTTTCCGTCCTTTCCGAAGAATGGCGAATTATTGATAGTGAAGAGCATGCTCATGGTAGGCTCATCAATAGCGATTGGCTCAAGAGCCTCTGGTTTTTCAAAATCTGCAATTGTATCACCGATTTCAAATCCATCAATACCCACAACAGCACATATATCTCCACATTCCACTACGTCAATATTGGCTTTACCCAAGCCTTCAAACACCATAAGCTGCTTGATCTTCTGCTTCTGAACGATGTCATATCTCTTGCAAAGGCTCACCTGCTGGCCGGTCTTCAAAGAACCCCTGGTAATGCGGCCCACCGCAATACGACCAACATATGGAGAATATTCCAACGATGATACAAGAAGCTGTGGTGTACCCTCAACATATTCCGGAGCAGGGATCACTTCAAGAATAGTATCGAGGAGCGGAGTAATGTCGCTAGTCTGCTGCTTCCAGTCAAGAGACATCCAACCTTGCTTTGCAGAACCATATACGGTAGTAAAATCAAGCTGCTCGTCAGTAGCATCGAGATTACACATCAGATCAAATACCTCTTCCTGAACCTCATCTGGACGGCAATTTGGCTTATCCACCTTATTGACAACCACGATCGGCTTCTTACCCATCTGAAGAGCCTTCTGAAGCACAAATCTAGTCTGAGGCATACAACCCTCAAAAGCATCAACAAGCAGCAACACGCCATCTGCCATATTGAGCACACGCTCCACCTCACCGCCGAAATCGCTATGGCCCGGAGTATCGATAATATTTATCTTGACTCCCTTATAAATCACGGATACGTTCTTGGCAAGGATGGTAATTCCTCTCTCTCGTTCAAGATCGTTGTTATCAAGTATCAGTTGTCCGGTATTTTCACTCTGACGGACAAGGTTGGCTTGATGAATCATTTTGTCCACGAGAGTTGTCTTACCATGGTCTACGTGGGCGATAATTGCTATATTTCTAATTTCCTGCATATCTAAGGAATTTTCTTCGTTTGTAAATCTTGCAAATTTACTGTTTTTTACGCTAAAATCAGTACACAAAATAAGGAAAGTTATATCATATTATGACTAATTTTGTAATCGGTTAGATTGTTATTACCATAAATCCACAAAATCATGAAACGTAATTTCAGAATCAAGGTACTTGCTGCGTGTATTACAATCATCGCAGCAGCTGTAAACGTGTCAGCACAAGGTAGAAACGACAAGGTTGTTGACAAAATCATTGAGCTAGGAACCACAGACAACCAGACAATGGAACACCTCAACGTACTGTCAAACCGCATCGGCGGCCGCCTCATCGGCTCTGATGCCTACGACAACGCAGTAGATTGGTGCGAATATATGTTCAAGAGCTGGGGTCTGGAGGTATGGAAGCAAGAAGTTGGAGAACTCCCTGTGGGGTTCAATAGAGGACCTTGGTTTGGCAGAATGATCGGCGGCAACGGTATGTCTCTTCATTTTGCAACTCCTTCATATACATCCGGCACAAAAGGGGTACAGCGTGGCCACGTAGTCAACGAGCCTACCACTCGTGCCGAATTTGAGAGGATGAAAGGCACTCTCAAGGGCGCTTGGGTTCTGATCGGCGGCACAAACAACGGCTTCCCTGTAGACTGGAGTGCAGAGGGAGATGCCAAAAGAGCAAAAATCATAGCAGAAAACGAGGAGATTACAAAACAGAATAGAGAGATTGCAGCATTTAACCGCAATCTGAGAAACAATCCGCAGGAAGGCGTATCCCCTAAGGAAATGATTCCTTACAAATCCGAGCCTGCTCTGTTCTATAGAGAAATGGTTGAGGCAGGTATCCTCGGCATCATCCAATCTTCTGCAGTTCCGATCCGCGCACTCTATGACAGAAACAATCTGGAAAAAATGTCATTTGACAACCTCCCTACCATTCCAGACATCAAGCTCGACAACCAGCAGTATGATGTAATCAAGGCAATGGTCGACAGAAGAGAATACTTCCAGCTGGAGTTTGATATCAGAAACCATTTCAAGATGGGTCCGGTCAAGTATCACAATGTGATCGGCGTCATGAAGGGAAGCAAATACCCTGATGAGTATGTCCTCACAGGAGGTCACCTCGATGCCTACGACGTAGCTACCGGCGGTGTAGATTGCGGCAATGGTGCATCTGCTGTTCTTGAGGCAGCACGTCTCATCGCAGAAGCAGGCGGAAAGCCTAAGAGAACTATCCTCTTCTGTCTCTGGGCAGCCGAAGAGTTTGGACTCTGGGGCAGCAAGTATTTCGTTGAAAATAAGACAGTTCCACTAGAGAAGATCGCCAACTATTTCAACCGTGACGGCGGACCTCTCGTGCCGACCAGCATCACTGTTCCAGAGGCGATGTATGAAGATTTTGTAAAGGTGTGCAAGCCTCTTGAAAACGCCAACCCTGAGTTCCCGTTCAAGGTTAACATGCGCCAGGGCGAGCCTGGTCCTATCCCTACCAACGCAGGCGGTTCTGATCACGCATACTTCCAGATGAATGGTGTTCCAACCATCAGCTTCGGCCTCACCGATGCTAAGGGTTATAACTTTGACTACAATGAAATCTGGCACACTGAGCGCGACACCTACAATATGGTTTTCCCAGACTATCAGGAACACGCTTCATTGTGCAATGCTGTAGTACTATACGGCCTCGCAAACCTCGATCATCTTCTCAGCCGCAAGGGTTTGTTTAAAGAATAAATAATGCTAACTTTGTCTAATATGACGAAGTTTGGCTTTATCAATTGCATTATATCAGTTCTGCTTCTGACATCGTGTGTTGGGGGCAGAACTTCTGATACTCAGGCAGACGTAGCATCTGACGCAAAGATGCTATTCACAGTGCCTTCTGACGCTCTCGCTGTCATCCATAGTGAGAAGGCTGGCAAAGCATTGGAGATCCTTGACAGCCTCAACGCTATGCGGCGCATCGATTTGGGCAAGTTTGAGAGCAAGGCTTGCGCACTCTCCTGGTGCTACACCGGCACACTAAGCCCGCTGCTGGCAATATCAGTGGGCAGGAGCAGCGAAGATTCCGCATTCGTCAGCAACAATATTATCGCTCAAGCGGAGCAGTTGAAGCTGCATTGGCACTATATCCCCAAAAGCAAGAGCGCTTCAAGCGAATCCATACTTCTCCTCAGCCGATCGGAGGCGCTGATTGCTTCCAGCCTCAGGCACATCTCCGAAGGCCGATCAATAATCGACGCGCCTCATTTCAGTGATGCGGCATCGGGGGTACGAGACAGCGACGATTTTATGTTATTTTCCGGAAAAATCTCTCAAAGGGTTCTACCAAGAGAAGGCGTTGCAGGATTTAGCAGAAGTCAGATCAGCAGATTTGTAGACAGCTCGGCTGATTGGGTCATAGTTGATCAATCAGCACAGAAGATTGTAGCAAAGCCATATTATGCTCACGCCGGTACTTCTTTTGCCTCGATGCTTGAATCCCTGCCTTCAGGCTCCTCCGAGGTATATGAGATACTTCCCGACACTACTCATTTTGCGCTTAGCATACCTATACAGGTCGAGGCATACCGCATCGCAAGAGAATCGCTCTTGGATGCTTCGGTAAAGCTCACACCCTACAGAAAGGACATTGAGGCACTGCGCAAGCTCACAGGAAAGAGTCCGCTCAACTGGGAGAAAGAGCTTAACATTCAGGAGGTTGCAATTGCAAAATGGGAAGACAAACAGATTTTACTGGTAAGACCCAAGAAAGCCGTTGATGATAGTGAAATTGAGGAAAACCCTTATAAGGGATTTATCCCTCTTCTTTATGGCGATGCGTTCAAGATCGAAGATGACAGCCATCATGCAATCTTCTCATCTTGGCATTTATTTGGCAGCAAAGACGACCTGGAGAGTTTTATCAACTATCCAGATAGAATACTAAACCCTGATTGGCACGACAAGAAGTGCCACCTAACCCTACTTCACAAAGACAATGTGCTTTGTTGGAACAAAAATGAAATTTCATTATGGAATATAAATCAGTAAACAAGACACTTGAGCAAAGCTTCAAAGATAATTGGGACAGACCGGCTCTTTCCAACTATAAAGGTCTCACTCTCAAGTATAAAGACGTAGCACAGAG
>JAFNUQ010000213.1 GCA_017383945.1 Bacteroidales bacterium
CAACAAGCTCTACACTGCCATTGAAGTGGTGGGCCTCAGCGTGGCACTGGCGTTTGTGATCATCCTTGGCTCAATCCTTATCGACAAGATGAGGACTGACGCAAGAGTGCCTGATCTTGATGATGTATATGCAGTGACCACAAACTACAACGGGACAATTAGCGTCAGTTGTGAGATTGCCAACGGAGTTGCTTTGAATCAGGTCCCAGGGGTCGACTCATGGACGTCTTTCAACAAAGATATTCCTTGCAATATGAAGATCTCCCCTACTGACTCTACACGCGTAACAGCCATGGGTGTGCCTGCTAATTTCTTCGATTTCTTAGGCATGCCTATCGTGAACGGCAGCGTAGGCAGGGAAATACTTAGAACTGGCGACGCCCCGACAGGGCTTGTCGCGATGTCGGCAATCGACGGTAGCAGCAGAAGACCCAAGAAGACGCCCGCACGCGGAGAAGCGGTCATCTCCAAGACCCTCTCAGACAGGCTATGGCCGGGAGAGAATCCTGTCGGACGTGTTGTCGAGCTTGACGAAAGCTCTTACTACTACGGCAGCTTCACCATCTGCGCCGTAGTGAGTGACAAGCGGAGGAGTGTCATCCCCAATGGCGGAATCTACATTCTTGAAGAACCAGGAGCTCTAAATAAAAACTCATCACAGTTTCTTCTACGCAAGAATCCTAATGTCAGCGAGGAAGCAATCATTATCAGCCTTCAAAGCACAAAACTCGGAAAAGACAACGGCATCATTCCTTTCAAAGAAATCAAAGAAGGAAAGTATAGAGCCTATAGTTTCCAGAACCTCTCCGACCCGGAATTCTTCACTACCTTCGTCACCATCTGTCTGGTGCTGATGTTCTTTGCCGTTCTCAACTACATATCTCTTACAGTAGCATTCTCAATATTCAGGCTCAAGGAACTAGCAACGCTCAGAATACTTGGCACAAGCCGCACCGATAGCGTCATCAGGTGCATAGCAGAAGCATTGGTGCTGGTGCTGGTTTCAGTAGTGCTTGCTTCCGGAGCGGTGCTGGCTGTGCAGAACAGAGTCAGCGCTATATTCGGCACTCAGATAAGGCCTTTTGGCAATTGGGAGACGATTGCTGCTCTTGCTGCTTTTGTTATCGTGCTCAGCCTGCTTGCCGGACTTGTCCCTGCAATGATGAATTCGCGATACAAAGCAATAGATGTCATCAAAGGAGAGAGCCGCCGCAAGGATAAGATGACGCTCTCCAAGATCTTTATAGGCGTTCAAGCCGGAATCTGCACGCTCAGCCTAGCCGTCTCCATTGCGGTACTCGCACAGACATCAAAGCTGCAGAATGCTGATATGGGCATCGAAAAAGAGGGCGTCCTGATCGTCAATGTCACGTCACCCGATGCTCACAGATGCACTGAGTCAATCCGCTCACAGGCCTTCGTAGATGCGGTAGGATATATGCATCAGGCTCACTTCCACGCTACACAGGTTATGAGTTTTGGAAACGACGGACTCAGCCTCGCCCAGTATTCTATGGACCATGCGGCAATGGAAATACTCGGGATAAAGGTCCTTGAGACAAGGACTCCAAACCGAAGAATGTATGGCAAAAGCTATGTCTGTCAATCCGGGTTGAGTCTTGCCGAAGGAACCATCATTGAGGGTGGTCTTTCAGGTATCGTTCAGGACTTCTTCATTGGTAATCGCAAAGAAGTGGACCTCAGCACCACCATCGTAAATCTAGGTATAAGCGATGACATCCTGACAGTCTTGCCACCAAATCTTGTGATTAAGATAAATGGTGACCTCAAAGAAGCTCAAAAGATAATATACGATATATATCTTGACGACGGGTTTGCCGCTGACCAGATCTCTGTCGGGACAATCGACCAACTCATCGGAGCCCAATTTGAAGAAGAAAAGAAGATGCTGGGACTCGTCTCTGTCTTTGCTTTCATCAGCATATTACTCACGGCTCTGGCTATCGTGGCTCTGAGTGGCTATTATGCTCAGATCAATACACATGACACTGCTTTGCAGAAGGTCTTCGGCTGCTCAAAGGAAGAAATTTTCTGGCGCACCGTGCGCGGTTTCCTCATTCCGGTGCTTTTGGCTGCTCTGCTTGCTGTGCCACTGGCTTATAGCTATATTGACAGCTGGTTGCAGGGCTATGCATACCGCATAGCCAATACTCCCCTCATCTATCTGGCTGCATTCACGATTGTCCTGATTATCGTCATCGTCTCTATCAGTATCCAGGCTGCCCGCCTGATGTACACCAACCCTGCCGAGGCGCTGAAGACGAATTTTAACAGCCATTGTGAATCTGTTTTAAAAATTAATAGATATTACCTATGTTTTCCTACCCGAGGAAAAGCGTGCAAAGATAC
>JAFNUQ010000214.1 GCA_017383945.1 Bacteroidales bacterium
ATGCTGCAGCAATACCAGGAGCAAGCACAGACTGCACATCCTGGAGATAGAGATAAAGCACGTCACCGATCTTCTTCATGATAGGAATCCAGAGGATACCGAGGGTAACGATAACGACAGTTGCAACTCTACCCACAGACACGAGTTTCTGCTCACTTGCCTCAGGATGCTTAGGCTTATAAACGTCAATAGTATAAAGCATTGCTGACGAATTAAAGAGCGAAGCAAGAGACGACATCAAAGCAGCAAGGATACCGCAGACAACAACGCCCTTGAAGCCGGCAGGAAGAAGCTTAGCCACGAGAAGCGGGAATGCAACATCACCGTTTTTAAGCACAGGAGCAAGGTCAGCACCAAGCTTTGAGCCATAAAGAGCACTACCAGGATCGTTTGCAGCAGTTGCGATTGCAAACGCGATCATACCAGGGATGAGGAAAATAAATACAGGGAGGAGCTTAAGGTACGCGCCGAAAATAGCACCTCTTCTTGCCTGTTTCTCATCTTTACCTGAGAGAACTCTCTGGACAATGAACTGGTCAGTACACCAATACCAGAAACCGATGATAGCAGAACCCACAAGAGCACCAAGCCAAGGATACTGAGGGTCATTGAGCGGTCTCATCAGGGAGTTCATTGAACCCTGTGCACCTTCATATGCAGGCTGAACATCACAGATCTTCATCATAATATCCCAACCACCGAGCTCTTTGAGACCAAGGATAAGGATAACGATAGAACCCACGAGAAGGATTGGAGTCTGAAGGACAGATGTCTTGAGGACAGATTCCATACCACCAAGCACAGTATAAATAGCGGTGATTACTACAAGTCCGATAGCTGCAACCCAGAAGAAGTCAATCTGAGTTCCGAAGACTGTAATATATTCAATACCAAATACCTGCTGGAATACAAGGCCACCTGCATAAACAGTCACAGCAACCTTTGTGAGGACATAGCTGATCAAAGAAATGTAGGTAAGGATCTTACGAGAAGCCTTATTGTATCGTCTTTCAAGGAACTCCGGCATTGTATATACCATACTTCTCTCATAGAAAGGCACAAACACCCAAGCGAGTATGAGAATCATCCAACCTTGGATCTCCCAATGAGCCATCGCCATACCACTGGAAGCACCAGAGCCTGCGAGACCGATAAGGTGCTCAGAACCGATATTTGACGCAAAAAGTGATGTACCGATGGCAATCCATGTCGCATCACGTCCGCTGAGGAAATAATCTGAAGAATTGTTTTTCTTCTTTCTTGCAACATCGAGCACAATCCACACCATTGCTGCTACGAATACCGCAATCACAATCCAATCTAAAATACTCATAATTATAGGTTATTTATTATTTCACTTCAAAAGCGTAGATACAATGACTGGTGTAGGTCTCACCAGGACGGAGGACCACTGATGGCCACTCAGGCTTGTTAGGGCTATCAGGATAGTGCTGAGTCTCAAGGCAGAGGCCTGATCTCTGATTATAAACCACGCCACCCTTGCCAGTTAC
>JAFNUQ010000215.1 GCA_017383945.1 Bacteroidales bacterium
GGAGGCGAAACGATGAGCATACGCTGACCCTTTCCGATTGGCGCAAACATATCCACGATGCGACAGCTTATGTCTTTCTCGTGGCCGTTGCCGAGGAGATTGAATTTCTCGTCAGGGAAGAGTGGAGTGAGGAAATCAAACGGCACTCTGTCTCGTATAAACTCTACAGTGCGGCCATTGACACTCTTGACGCTGACTAGAGGGAAATATTTGTCACCTTCTCTTGGAGGGCGGATCTCACCTTTGACTGTATCGCCGCTCTTGAGACCATTATGCTTGATCTGCTGCTGTGATACATATATATCATCTGGAGAATTCAGATAATTGTAGTCAGAAGAACGAAGGAATCCATAGCCATCAGGCATTATTTCAAGCACACCTGTAGCTTCGACTGTGCCTTCATACTGGATGCGAGGCTTCTGCTGCTGTTGCTGTTTCTGAGGTTTAGCTTGTTGCTGCTGCTGAGCTTGCGGCGCTGGTGCTGTAACCTCCTGAACGTTCTGCTCAGGAGCAGGTGCTGGAGCCTGTGATTGTGCTTGGCCCTTATTCTTGCTTTCTTTAATAATTTCCTGTGCCTGCTTTGCAAGATTCTTCACCTTCTTCTGCTTTTCGGCTGGTGCTTCTTCTTTCTTTTCAGGTGCAGGGGCAGGTGTTGGAGCAGAAGCTACCTCCTGATCAGGTGCAACAGCATCTCCCTTTGTCTGAGCTGCCTTAGGTTTGCGGCCACGCTTTTTAGGAGCGTCTGCGCTTGGCTCTACTGGGGCTGTTACTTCTGGTTTAGGTTCTTCTTTCTTTTCTATATTTTGAGCTGGTTCTGCTGCTG
The DNA here is from genome assembly GCA_017383945.1 of Bacteroidales bacterium. Taxonomy (GTDB): domain Bacteria; phylum Bacteroidota; class Bacteroidia; order Bacteroidales; family UBA932; genus Cryptobacteroides. The sequence goes on from JAFNUQ010000215.1 coordinate 824, forward strand.
GCTGTGCCTTCTTTGCCGGGCGTCCTCTCTTGGATTTAGGTTTTTCTGGAGTTGGTTTTACTGACTCCTCATGAGCCTGAGCGTCAAGAATAGCATAGGCCAGATGTTCATCATCAAGCTTTTTGATACTATTGATTTTGTAATCTTTTGCAATTGCTTCGAGCTGACTTCTATCCATAGAGCTGAGCTCGAATAGTCTATATGCCATATTTGTTGATTGTTTGTGAGTTTGAAGATCTCAAACCCGATTGACGTAGCAAATATAGCAAAAGATTTCTAATTATCCCAGAAACTGTCGCTCTTTCTGAATCTCAGCAGATCTGCAAGTGCTGAGGCATTGGCAGCAATGCGGAATGAATATGACTTCCACGTTCCGACAGGCACCCATTGCACGGAGATATTGAAGCAATGCAAGTCGTAGGTAGCAGAAATCTGTGTAGTAGTGATTCTTTTTGCTATAAAGTCAAAACCGGTAGTGGCTTGAATAGACATCTTCGGCGTGAGCTTCAGGTTGCCGTTGGCACTGAGTGTCGCCATATATCTATTCTTAGTATCCAACCTATCCAACTGTTGATTATACTGATAACCCTTGTTCATTGTAAATGAAGCGCTGAAGTTGACAGACCAAGGGACATTTGGATTGGTATAGTATAGCCATCCGCTAGGGATGTATTCTCCAGTAACAGGGTGATAATAGTTCCTCTGGTACAATGCGGAACTTCCGCTGGAAGATGACTTGCTTCCATCGTTTCCTTCAATTTTTCCGTCTCCGCTGAGCGAATACGAAGCAGACATATTGAAGTTTGTCAATCGTGCCAATCCCTGACCGGCAAGAATCGCAAACCTATCATATACGCGGCCCTTCTTATCCACTGCATATGGATCAAATCCCGCACTTGCACTGATGCTCACCTTGTCAAAGAGAGTAGTTGACATCGAC
>JAFNUQ010000216.1 GCA_017383945.1 Bacteroidales bacterium
ACTCTGTACCGAGAGCATCAGTACCCACAATCTGGAGGTCAATTCTTGCATAGCCATTAGAAGCTGCAGTGAGGTCGGTCTCAACTGGGCAGAAAATGTTGTATGCAAGCTGGGTCTTGAGCTCATCTGATGCGAGACCACCACCTACAGGCATTGTAAGAACAACATTAGGATTATCCCAATACCACTTTTTACCATTTGAAACATTAGTAGCAAAATTATTTGTAATGGCTGCTGCAGTATTGTCAATCTTAAAGAGGTTTGAAGGAACTGCTGTTGAGATGAAAGAATGATTGAAGTAGAAGTTGCTGAGTGCAATCTGGTTAACAGCAATCTTTGAATACTTCTGCAAGTCAAAGTTACAAGCAAGACCAGCGATCTCGATACGAGAGATACGAGGTGCAAGGCTCACATTGGCAACCCAAGCGGTTGAACCGTGAGTCTGCTCCATTGATGGACGACCGGCAGAAAGGGTTGATGTGCCGTAAAGAGGAAGATTCTTTGGATCCTGATTCTTAGCAACATCAAGTACAGCTGCACGAAGCTCGTCGAGGTTTGCTGGATTGAAAGACTCACCCATATTACCCACTATAATCACGCGGTTTACTCTGTTGTCAAGAAGGTGGAAATCAAGAGAAGGATTAGTAAAATCTGTAATATAAGTTACAGCATCAGTTCCATCTGCCTTCTTTGCTGGATAGAATGCGCTACCATCTGTAAAAATGATACGAGCGTTGTTAAGAGCGACTTTATTTCCCTGAAGTGCCAAGTCTTCATTGATAGACTTTGTAAAAGATACATTTGAAATAGATACAGTCACACTCTTAGGTGCTCCTGCCTCAGGTCCTACATTCTGCTTTTCACAAGAAACAAAGAGAACTGTCATTGCGATAAGAGACGCAAAAATTCTTGAGAGTTTCATAAGATAATTAATTTATTGTTAAACACTTAAAAAATTATTAATAATCAATTTGTTGGAAGTTTTCTTTAGCTTGAGGGTGTCCGAGCTCAATAGCTTTTGTAAACCATTGTTTTGCTTCTTCATCCTGATACATCATCATATATGCGACACCTATTGAGTTATATGTTCTATTGTCAGACTTGTATGGAAGGAGCACATCAAGAGCTGATTGATATTTTCCTTCTCTAATCAGTTGGTTAGCTCTATTTATGGCGTGCGCTACAACATCGTCAAGATTTGAGTAATAAACTGAGATATAACAAGCATTTCTGAGCAATGGATAGAAGGTTTCAAGGAGGTATTTATAGGTTTTTCCTCCATTGAGAGCTTTCAGGATATTCTTTCTCTCAATACCTGTATTATTGTCAATAATATCGAGAACCTTATCTTTATCTGATAGATCCGAAGCAACTACCATCTCCCTGAGGCCGGCCCAGTTTTCCTGGCCATTAACGATATCAAAATCATCTGCGGTCAACTCTGGAGAGGCTTCGATAATAAAATTCTGAAGAGCAAGAGCACGGTTCTCACCTAACCACTCATTAAAGTTCTCTCTACCTTCAGGAGAAGCGTGACCTGCAAGCTCGATGCGACCAAATCTCATCTTCTCGTCAGCCTTAATCTGCTCAATTGCATCAAGAATCTTAGCGAGAGTGCGTCTGTTATCAAAAATTTCAGGAACAATCTCGATTTTAGAAACTCTATAGATAACCTTAAGATCTTCTGGACCGAAGTTCCATTTCAAATCCGGATCTACTACTGAATAATATCTTGGATCTGGAGTCACATCAGCTAGATGAGGGAGTGGATCCTGATGAAGATTTGCAGAAGCAAGATCAGAGAAATAATCAAGCAGACACTCACAACCTTCTACTTTATGGATTGCAGAAAGTTCTACATTGTCCATCCATCTCTGATATGGCACTTCCTGGTAATAGGTAACCACATCGCCTTTCATATACTGGCCTTCTACTAAATCCCAGTTATTATTGCCCATCAAAGCCTGAACCTGCTTCTCTCTTTTATAATACTGCTTGCCATAGATTTCCACTGGCTGGAACCACAGCGTATCTGCACCATTATATATATAAGGAGTAACAACTTCTTTTCTCAAAGATGAAATCTGATTATCTGCAGAATTGAGAGTAAAACTCACAGCAACAACCTTACGCTGCGGACGAGTCACCTCTGCATTCTCAAATTGAGACTGAGCAAAAGAAAAAGTAGAAAGCAACAAAGCTAGAATAGTTAAAATTTGTTTTCTCATACTACAATACTCACCTATTTTATCATATAAATAAACGACAGTCCAACACGTGTAGGACCAAAAGCAATCTGGCTTCCACTTGATTGGAACTGACCACACTTACGGTTCTCAAAAGCATCGTATTCTGTATACCAGCAACCCAGACCAATTGTAGCTTCAAGATTCCAGCGCTTGCCGAGAATCCAAGAATAGCCATATGTCAGTCCTGCAGCTGCTGCCCAACCTTCATAACGTCTGTTTTCAGAACCATCTATAGTAGGAATTGGGATAGCACCAACATTAAACTCGGCATAGTTGCTATTAATACCCATAAAGTGTCCTTGAAAAGAGTTACAGAACCAATAACGAAATTCCGGGCTTACAAGGAAATGCTTCATCTTCATATTAACAGCAGGATCATCGTTGAGTGTCCAAGGGTTATAGCCACCACTTAAATGAAAAGTAACACGTGGACCCAAAGCCACTTCAACACCCAAGTTAGGTGTTGTTGTTGCCCAATAAGCAAGATTTGTCTTTACACCAAACTTCTGCGCCCAAGAGACAGACGGGAAGCTTAGTAAAAAAACTAAAGCAATAATAATGTAGCGTTTCATCTGCACTTACTAGTTTAAATTTCCGGATACAAAATAAACTTATAGCGCAAAAACACTAAAATATTGCAGTGCTGTTTTTATATAAACACAAAAAGAGTTTTTGCACACATATCTTTTCACACAATAGCAAAATTATGGTTGCAGAAGACGCAATTTTTCACGTAAACACAAATTTTTCAGCAAGTTTTGCGGTCGCAAATTCATGCTAGCACAAATTTTTCTTATCTTTGCACAGCGAAATGTAGATATTAGATGAATAACCTCCTATATTATTTATTTAACATAGGATTTACGATGACTTTTGCCTTTTTGGGCGTGTTTATTACATTTACACACGCTCAAGAGCATAAGGATGTCAAAAACTATGTAAAAGCAAAGAGAACCTTAGGCTTTGCATTCTTCATGATGACTTTATACTGTATCGTGAGGCTTGCATTTCCACAATGGCATCTTGAGGATCACCACGTATATAGCGAGGCCCTGTATCAGGACTTCTCTCTTCTGGTATTTTTTTCATTGATTTTTTCTTGGCTGAACTACTCTAGTTTCTTGCTTCTGATGGATTCGGCTTCATACCACAGAAGAAGATTTCTCGTCGACGGATTAACTCCCCTAGGGATTCTGATTTTAATAATTCTGGTAGGAGAGATTTGGGTTAAGGCTCAACCTACATGCATTATTCTGATTGGAGCTACATTTATAATTAAGGGCATATATATGTTTTATATATGCGAGAGGGAGTATAGAAAATGCGCTAAGGACCTTGACAACTTCTATGATCACGAGATGGATATCAAATGGATTAGAGTTCTCATCTGGCTGACATTTGCATTATCTATTATGACCGTAGTGGGCTTCTATGTAAAAGAGGTGCATTATTTCAGTGATATCATTGCGCCGATTGCCTTTGTTTTTATGGCCATAAAGATTATCAACTGGGGGCCAAAACAAGTAGATAAGGTAAGAGCTCAGTATGCCGAATTGACCTCTCCACTTCCGATCAGTCCGGTAAACGCAGAAAAAAGAGAAGTAATCTCCAAGTCAATCAAGCCAAAGGTAGATAAATGGGTGAGCGAGAAGCTCTTCTGCAGACCAGATATGACCATTAAAGATGTTGCTGCCGATATGGGCACAAACCAGAACTACCTGTCAAAATACATAAACAACGAGTTAGGTATCACATTTCAGGTTTGGCTAAACACTCTGAGGGTAGAAGAAAGCAAAGAGCTGTTGATCAGCAAGCCTAAGACTTCTATTGAAGAGATAGGAATCAGTGTCGGCATCCCACAGACATATAATTTTTCTCGCTGGTTCAAACAGATTACAGGAGAGACACCATTTAGGTGGCGCAAACAACAATTGGCAAAATAGCTTTCTATAGAGACTCTATTGCAGATTTCAAATCAGAATATACAGGAGTGGGATTATCGGTAAAAATAGCCTTGATAATCCCGTTTTTGTCTGATATATA
>JAFNUQ010000016.1 GCA_017383945.1 Bacteroidales bacterium
ATTTGACCTGCCAGATGTTTAAGGCTCACGATCACATTCAAGGCACCGCCCTCGATAAATAAACCGACGACAATACCAAGTACAACGGCAATCAAGAGCTGAACAATAGTGCTTTTAAAAAATTTTTTCATGGTTTATCATTTGTTTTTCAAATTTAACAATTTATCAGCACATAATTATACACAAATCACCTCCTAGAAAGGCAAAATTTGCAATTACTAAAGAATACAAGTATATTTGATATGTAACAAAAGACAAATAACTAATGAAACGATTATTTTCGATTCTGGCGGCAGTGCTGGTCTCTAGCATTGCATTGGCCAACCCTACCGGTAGAACGGTGGAGAATTTCAACTTCGGTTGGAAATTTAATGCCGGCGACGTTCAAGGTGCCGAGTAGAACAATTATGACGACAGCAATTGGCGCGTCATCAATGTACCTCACGATTTCCAGATCGAGCAGCCTTGGGTTGCACCAGATGCAGGCGAGCGTGCAGACAACAGCGATATCGGAGCAAACATCCGCAGCCGTCTGAGCAGCCGTGGATTTAAGGAGATGGGTATCGGCTGGTACCGCAAGACCTTCACACCTGACGATTCTTGGCAGGGCAAGCGAGTTCTTATTGATTTTGAGGGAATTATGTATGTCGGCGATGTATACCTCAATGGTCAATATATCGGTGGCACAGACTACGGATATGTAGGTTTTGAGATTGACATCACAAAGCTTCTCAAGTACGGCGAGCCAAACGTGATTGCTGTCAAGGCTGACACTCGCGAGCCTCAGAACTCACGTTGGTATACCGGTGGTGGTCTCATCAGAGACGTACAGCTCGTAATTACTGATCCTCAGCTATATCTGATGCGCCACCCTCTTTACATCACTACTCCTGAAGTATCAGAGAAGGAAGCAACAGTCAAGGTACAGGCTGAGATTGCAAGTATGCACAGAACTCCTGTCAAGGCTGAGCTCGTAATCCGTGATGGCGAAGGCACTGAGGTTTATCGCAGCAGAGAAGAATTCAAGCGCTACCAGAGCACTTGGGAGTATATGTTTGCTGACGTGAAGATTACTGATCCTAAGCTTTGGGACTGCGAGAACCCTAACCTCTACACTGCAACAGTGAGCGTGATTGACCCAGCCGGTAAGGTCGCTGACAGCGTGTGCGAGCGATTTGGTATCCGCAAAGTAGAGTTCTCACCAGAATATGGTATGAAGCTCAATGGAAAGAAAGTTCTTCTCAAGGGTGTTGCTAACCACCACGACCTTGGAGCTCTTGGCGCCGCTGCATATCCTCGCGCGATCGAGAAGCGCATCCAGCTCTTTAAAGAGTTTGGAATCAATCACATCCGCACCTCTCACAACCCTTATAGCGATGATTTCATCGACCTTTGTGACGAGTATGGTATCCTCGTAGTAGATGAGCTTTATGACAAGTGGCTCGATCAGTATTGCGGTGGACGTGCAAAGTGGGTTGATCTCTGGCAGAAGGACATCCCTGAGTGGATCAAGCGCGACCGCAATCATCCATCTGTTGTATTCTGGAGCCTCGGTAATGAGCTTCAGACCTACTGGGCTCTTCCATACGGAGACTGGGGTGTAACTCCATATCGCATGCAGAAGGCGCTTCTCACCCGCTATGACAATACTCGACTTATAACTGTAGCGATGCACCCACGTGGACGCAGCCTTGAAACTACAGACTACCCTGCACCACTTGTACAC
>JAFNUQ010000217.1 GCA_017383945.1 Bacteroidales bacterium
ACCATTGTTGTGGAGCTTACCGATGTTGTCCTTAGTGCTGGTCTTACCAGAAGCAGAAGGGAGCTTAACGTCGAAAATCAAACCATTGGTTCTGTTGTGGTAAGCATCAATTACACCGGAGATTCTGCCCTTGAGTACAGAGAAGTCAATACCTACATTGTACTGATCTGTAACCTCCCAGCTGATTTCCTGGTTAGCAAAGCTGTTAGGAGTGTAGTAAACAGTCTCACCCTGTGCGCCGAAGTTGATGATAGAAGAAGAAAGGTCGTCCTTAGTTGAGTAGCGGCCTACAGAGTAGTTACCGGTCTTACCCCAACCAGTGCGAAGCTTCAAGTTCTCAATCCATTCAACATCCTTCATGAAGTCTTCCTGGTCAAGTCTCCAACCGAGAGCCACTGAAGGGAATCCCTGCCACTTGTGTCCAGGACCGAGCTGAGAAGCACCGTCATAACGATATGAGAGAGTGAGGAGATATCTGTTGTTGAAGCCGTAGTTTACGCGTCCCATATAAGATACCATCTGTGCTTCGCTCAGTGAGTTGAAGCTAGGCTCACCTTCTCTTGTGTAAGTGCTGCCATTGAGGCCCCACCAAAGCTGAGTCATCTCCATGCCCACCTTACCGAGCTGGATATCAGTACCGTTCATGCTGTAGAGCTGAGTGCTCATGTCGTACATTGCCTCGTGGAGGAAAGTTACGTCGATAGAGTGCTTGCCAAATGCTCTATTGTAGTAAAGCATATTGTCGATGGTCCAAGAGAAGTTCTTGCTAGCACCTGAGCTGACATAGTCCTTACCTACCTGCATACGGTTGGCGCTGTCCTTAGACATGTATTTATAATTCTGGCTGAATCTGAGCTGAGGACCGAAGTTGCTCTTAAATGTCAAGCCCTTGAGAGGAGCCCACATTTCACCGAAGTTGAACTCAGCATAGAGGCTTGCAGAAATATCATATCCGAGGTTGCTGATAGCCACCTTACCCACTTCGTCAACTACTGTTACGTTGAGCTCGTGTCCGTCAGGATAGAGAAGACGATCGCCATTCTCATCATATGGTACACCGTAAGGGAAGAGAGTGAGAGCTCTAGCACGGAGAGAACCAGGAAGGCTGTTAGAAGCACCGCCTGAACCATCCACACCATAAGCCTGATCTGAGTAGCGGAGGTTGATGGAGCTGCCCATCTTGAACCAATCCTTAGGAGTGATGTCTGCGCTAGCTCTCATTGTATATCTCTGGAAACCCTGTCCCTGAGTAGTACCCTGGTTGTTGAGGTAACCAAAAGAAACGTATGCATTTATCTGGTCTGTACCGCCAGATGCGCTGATTGTGTGCTCGTGAGTGATACCTACACGGTCTGAATATTTGGTCCAGTCAGTGTTGGTTACCTTTGAAGGATCCCAAGTATTAGAGGTAGCACCATTCTGCCACTCCTGATATGTAAGACCCCAACCCTTAAGGATGTTAGCCCAAGCTGCTTCGCCTACACCCTTGATATTGATATGAGCTCTATCGACATCGAGATTTGGCTGGTTGCCAGGGATATCGGTGAGACCTGCATAGTAGTATGCCCAACGACGCCACTCCATAGTCTGAGCGACATCCATCATTGGGAGTACGTCATAGATCTTTTCTGCAGTTACAGTACCTGAGTAGTTGACAGAAACTCTACCCTTCTTACCTCTGTTAGTGGATACGAGAACAACACCATTACCACCCTGAGCACCATAGATAGCGGTAGCAGAAGCGTCCTTAAGGATCTCGATAGACTCGATATCCTGAGGGTTGATCATATCAAGACCAACGCTTCGAGAGATGATACCGTCGATGACGATGAGAGGCGAAGAAGATGCTGAGATAGAGTTTGTACCACGGATAGTGATAGAACCTGCAGAACCAGGACGTCCGTTGTTTGAAACATAAACACCTGCAGCTTTACCCTGAAGGGCCTCAACAGCATTTGTTACCGGATTGGAAGTGAGGGCTTCTGAAGTTACGGATACCATTGCACCGGTTACATCGGTCTTTTTCATAGTACCATAACCCACCACGACTGTTTCCTCGAGAAGAGTTGTATCCTCTACAAGAGTAACTACGAGATTGGCAGCGGCAGCAACATCAACTGTTACATAGCCGATGCAAGAAACCTCAATTGTAGATCCTGATGGGACAACGAGCTTGAAAGCTCCGTCAACATCAGTGATTACACCATTGGTGGTGCTACCTTTTTGGATTACAGAAGCGCCGATAACGGGTTCGCCGTTAGCGTCAACAACCTTACCAGAGCTGGTAATAGTCTGAGCGGCTGCTGATCCCCCAAGAATGAGGGCAACGCAAGTCAAAAGCACCGTGAGGTACCTGTGACCCAGATACATAATAGATCTCATTAGGTTGATAATTTTTGGTTAAAATTAGTTACAAGCCCAAAGTTAAGCTTTTGGCTGAGATAAACAAAATTTTTTAATAAAAAACTTCAATAATTAAATAGATATTAAAAATATTTAAAAAGGGCACCTGAATTATCAGACGCCCTTTTTAAATGTATTAAGGAATTATAATTTTAATATCCGAAGATATCTTCAAGTGTTACGACCTCCACTGGTCCGAGAGTCGACAGATACTTAGTGTCAAGATCCTCGATGCGACCAAGGATAGAATATGTATAAGTACGATCCTTTACCCACTTCTGCTGGGTTGCCTTAACGTCCTCGATAGTCATATTCTGAACCTGCTCAAATACCTGCTTGGTGAGAGGTTCGCTGAGACCCTGACGACGGCAGCTCTTGTAGGCTGAGAGTACGCCCATTCCACGGGTGCGCTGAGTGCGCATGCGTGAAATCATTGCCTCTTTTGCTACGTTGAAAGCGTTCTCAGATACAGGCATCTCGTTGATAATCTCGTCAAATGCCTCGATTGCCTGCTGCATCTTGTCGTTCTGAGTAGCGATGAAAGCGCTGAATACATAATTGTCATCGATGATTCCTCTCTGTGAGAGTGAAGCATTTGCTGAATAAGCAAGGCCTCTTGCTTCTCTCATCTCCTGGAATACGATAGCGTTCATACCGCCGCCGAAGTATTCGTTATAAAGCTGAATCTCAGCCTGTGCGGCAGGATCAAACTTCTCTCCGAGAGCTGAATACTGTCTGTAGTAGATCTGTGCGGCGTCATATGGTGCAAGGATGACCTTGTTGCTGGCAGTCTTGAGGATTGCTGGCTCAAATGTCTCAGGGAGAGGCTGCTGGTTCTCGCCCATTACGTGGCATTCTGCAACGGCAGCCTTGAATTCGGCTTCGCTCATAGGGCCGTAGTAGGTAATCTCCTGTCCGAGTGAGAATACTTCCTTGACCTTTGCGAGAAGTGCCTCAGACTCAAGTGCCATGAGCTCCTCGTTGCTGAGAGTTGCGTTTTTGACATATTCAGGACCGCACTGAGAATAGGTGTTGAGCGCGCTGTAGCAAGCACTCTGGTTCTTCTTCTGGTTGAATCTTCTTCTGATGAGGTCGCTCTTGATGTTGGCAAGAATCTCCTCGTCACCCACAGCGTTGTAGATAAGATCTTCAACCGCCTTCACTGCCTCTACCATATTCTCGCTAAGACCGCGTACGGAGAGAGTTGTAGCGTTAACGCTAGAGCTGGCCGAGAAGCTGCAAGCAAGCTCATACATCTTCTTTGCAAACTCAGTTGCGCTCACTTCTTCTGTGCCAAGGTAAGAGAGGTAGTCAATAGCTACGCCAAGCTCAGGGTTAGCCAAAGTGCCCTTGTTGATGGTCACCTGGAAATTGAAGATGTCGTTGACGTCATTCTGCTTGTAGAGCACGTTGATGCCGTTGGCAAGCTGGAACTCTGACATGTCCTTGCTGAAATCCACGAAAACAGGCTCAATTGGCTTAACCTCAGCCGCCTGCATTTCTGAGAGGAATGCGCTCTGCATATTGCGGTTGGTCACGATTGGAGTGATCTTAGGTGCAGAGATCTTCTGCACTGTCTTGTCCTCGCCCTGGCGCTTGTAAACGATTACGCAAGCGTCCTCAGAGAGGTATTCGTTGGCAAATGCTACGATATCCTCCTTAGTCACAGCGGCATAGCGGTCCATCTCGCCCACAGCGTCCTTCCACTCGATGCCGTTGATAAATGCAGTGATATATTTCTGGGCGCGGGCGCTATTGCTCTCAAGGCTGCGCTGCTCGTCAAGCTTGAGGTTGTTGATGGTCGCCTTGATGAGCGACTCGTCGAATTCGCCAGCTTTGAGAAGTCTGAGCTGCTCGAGTGCGAGGTCCTTGAGCTCCTCGAGGGTCTGGCCCTGCTTAGGAGTACCCATCATAAGGAATGAGCTGTAGTCAGGCTGCGAACTATATCCTGCAGCAAGAGAGAGAGCCTTCTGCTCCTGGATGACGTTGATGTCGATGATGCCGGCGCTGCCGTTGTTGAGCATATAACCTGCCATATCGGCAACAGCTGCAGTTTTGAGATCTCTTGCACCAGGAAGTCTCCATGCGATAGCCATATTCTCAGCTTCAAGACCATATACCTCTTTAATAATAGGACTGGTGATTGGCTGCTCAGGCTCGTACTGGAGCACTGGGATGTTTGGATTTGGCTCCCAGTCACCGAAATACTTCTCAAGAATCTTTACTACTTCCTTAGGATCGAAGTCACCTGAGAGGCAGACAGCGATGTTGTTAGGGACATAGTAATCGTCGTGGTACTTCTTTACGTTGGTGATAGAAGGGTTCTTGAGGTGATCCTGGCTGCCAAGAACTGTCTGCTTGCCGTATGGATGGTTAGGGAAAAGACCTGCGTCAATAGCTTCCCACAATTTGCGGCTATCCTGAGTGAGGGACATATTCTTCTCCTCATAGATGGTCTCAAGCTCGGTGTGGAATCCTCTGATTACTGTGTTGCGGAAGCGGTCTGCCTGGATTCTTGCCCAAGCATCAATCTGGTTAGAAGGGATATCCTCCACATAAACGGTCTCGTCGGTTGAAGTCCACGCATTGGTGCCATTGGCTCCGATCATAGACATCAGCTTGTCATACTCGTTAGGGATGGAAATCTTTGAAGCCTCGTAGCTGATAGAGTCAATCTTGTGATAGATTGCCTGACGCTCTTTCTCGTCTTCGGTTACTCGATAGATCTCAAAAAGAGCTTCAATCTCGTCAAGAAGCGGCTTCTCTGCCTTGTAGTCAGATGTGCCGAACTGCTGGGTGCCCTTGAACATAAGGTGCTCAAAATAGTGAGCAAGACCTGTTGTCTGAGCAGGGTCGTTCTTTCCACCCACCTTCACAGCCATATAGGTCTGGATGCGAGGCTGGTCCTTGTTTACAGACATAAAGACCTTCATACCATTGTCCATGGTGTAGATCTGTGTCTTCTGGGCATCGCCCTTAACTGTCTCAAATTGAGAGCAGCACGCACTCAATGCAAGAGTCATTACTGCAAAGAGTACACAAGATTTAAGTGTCACTTTCATATGTTTGGGATTAAAACTTCTAACCTTGGTACAAAAGTATAAAAAAGTTTTTCTAAATCCTTGGAAAAAAGCATATAAATACGTAACTTAGCGGTGAAGTTTTTCATAGTTTAAGTTTAGGTTAAGTAACAGGTCATTTGCCGTGAGGTAAATGACCTGTGAATTTTAAAACAGCAAATTGTCTTTTTCTTATCTTTTCTGTTTGAATGCTTTACCTATCTTTGCTCAAAACTTATACATTATGAGAACTTCTTTTTGGGGCTTTATGGCTGGCCTTTTCTTATCAGCCACTTTCTTGTCTTCGTGTAATCATCTATTTGGAGACCCCGGAACAATCATCATCAATTTTAACTCTTTGCTCACTCGTACCCTCAATGTGGATGTCAGTACATACCACCTGAAGGTTGTCGACTCAAAGGGGAAGGTCTATTATGAAGGAAGCTATGGGTCTTCTCCGGAAGCTTTGAGTGTCCCCGCCGGCAGCTATACGGTCAGCGCTGTATCAAGGGAGTTTCAGGAACCTGGCTACGAAGAACCTCAGCTGGGGGATACTCAGCTGGTGGTGGTAGGCGAAGGGGAGACTGTGGGCGTATTGCTGATGTGCGCTCAGCTTAACAGCGGTCTTCAACTGACGGTGGACGAGAGCTTTGCGGCTACATTCCCGCAGGGGGAGCTATATCTCAAGAGCGCCGATGGCGAGCTCCTGCATTCCTACGAAGAGACTCGCACGGCATATTTTAATCCTGGCAATGTGAGTGTTGTGCTTGATGACGGCGGGGTGACGCAGACGCTATTTGCGCGCAATCTGAGGGCGAGGCAGATACTGCAGATGAAGCTTTCTGCTGTCTGCTCTGAGACTAGCGGAAGTATTGAGATTCAAGTGGATACGTCGCGTCAGTGGCTCTCGGATAGTTATGTCTATGGCGGTGAAGATGATGCAAGTTATATTGAAAACGCATTGGATGTCACCAGCGCCAGGGCTAGGGGAGAGGCAGATGATGTATGGGTCAAAGGCTATATTGTGGGAGTGGCTACGTCAAGTGGAAAGTTTGCTTTTGAACCGCCGTTCAGCAAGGAAACCAATCTGGTTCTCGGTCTTCGTCCTGGTACCACTGACGAGGAGTATTGCTTGAGCGTGGAGCTGAAGAGTGGGGTTATCAGAGACGAGCTCAATCTGGTGGAAAATCCTTCTTTACACAAGAGAGAAGTCTATATAAAAGGAGACCTGGTGTCTTCCTATTACGGAATCCCAGGTCTCAAATCTATTACTGAATATCAGCTTGACTGATAATTAGATGCGCTTGAGGATCTCCTCAGTCTGAGCCTCGTAGCCTGGCTTGCGGAGAAGAGCAAACATGTTCTTCTTGTAGGCCTCTACGCCTGGCTGGTTAAATGGATTGATGCCGAGTACATATGCGCTCACGCCACAAGCAAACTCAAAGAAATAGAAGAGTGCGCCGAGTGTCTCCTCGTTGATGCTGTCGATGCAAACCTCCATCTGAGGTACGCCACCATCGATGTGTGCGAGCTTTGTACCGAGCTGTGCCATTGCGTTGCAATGCTCTACTCTCTTGCCTGCGAGGTAGTTGAGCTGGTCGAGATTCTGCTCGTCTGAGCCGATCACAACTTCGCGATTAGCATTCTTTACGCTCACTGTGGTCTCAAAGATCACGCGGTCACCTTCCTGGATGAACTGACCCATTGAGTGAAGGTCGGTTGTGCACACTACAGATGCTGGGAAGATACCCTTGAGGTCCTTGCC
>JAFNUQ010000218.1 GCA_017383945.1 Bacteroidales bacterium
CTTCTTTGATGACATGTTTTCCACATTGTCTCAGATATTCCAGCATCCTGAAACTCTGGAGCTAGGCTGGAATAGTGCTGATTATGGCTTTTACGCAGGAGGATATAGTTTCCTGTGCGTGTGTGGAGGACTCGTTATCTGTGGTGTGCTGCTTGATATCTTTGGAGTTAGAATCATAGGATCCGTTTTTGTGGGGATGATGGCTCTGGGAGCAGGAGTCGTGCTTTATGCACTTCGTTCCGGTCTCCCGGCGCAGACTTCCCTGATTATTGCCTACGTCGGCTGTATGTTGTTTGGCTTGGGCAGTGAGATTGCCGGAGTGGCAGTCACCCGCTCTATTGCCAAGTGGTTCAAGGGTCGCAATGTTGCATTTGCAATGGGTGCTCAGGTAGCTGTCGCCCGTCTTGGTACAGCTGCTGCGTTTATCCTTGCTCCGGTTCTTGTTGCAGAAAAGTCGGCAGGGGAGATGTATTCGCTTGCTGAAACATCCCGTCCGGCGATATTCGGCTTGGGCCTTATCCTGGTCGGAGTGCTGCTGTGGGGTATCTTCGTTGCTATGGATGCACGTTTTGATGCCCGTATGGGGGTCAGCACAAAGAGGGGAGAAGTTAAGGAAGAAGATAAGTTCAAGTTTACAGATATTATCAAAGTGCTCACCAATCAGCGCTTTATTATGATAGCGCTGCTTTGTGTCTTCTTCTATTGCTGCATCATTTCATTTAAGAAGTTTGGAACATCTATACTTATTCCTCGATTTGGGATGGACCTTGAGAGCACAAAATGGGTGCTCACGATGTTGCCTTTCTTTACAGTAGTGTTTACTCCTTTGTTTGGTGCACTCGTGGATAAGTATGGTAAGGCTACAAGGTGGATGATTATTGGAGCAGTAATGGTAGTTGTGGCACATCTTCTATTGTGTTTTGCCCCTAGTGGCGTTCCTTTCTGGGGATACCTCTCAATAGCTATATTGGGCGTAGGATATTCTCTTGTGCCATCGGCAATGTGGCCTTCAGTGCCTAAGATCGTTCCAGAACGCAATCTTGGTACAGCATATTCGCTTTTGTATTGGATTCAGAATATGGGCCTGTTGTTGGTGCCTATCTTTGTCGGTCGTATTTTTAATGCAACATCGGGGGAAGCCGCTGCTGTCAAGGCGGAATATATCTTCATCAGTCTTGGCATAATAGCGGTTGTTGTGGCTGCACTCTTGATTTCTTCGTCAAAGAGACACCCGGAACTGAAACTTGATGCTCCTGCAAATAATTAAAATGTATCCGCTTTTAGAAAAAATAAATAGTCCTCAAGATCTTAAAGAGCTTAATATCGAGCAATTAAAACAACTTTGCTCGGAGATTAGGTCATATATTATAGATGTATGTTCCAAGAACCCTGGTCACTTGGCTTCAAGCCTTGGAGTAGTGGAGTTGGTTGTCGCTATGCATTATGTCTATGATGCTCCTAATGATAAACTGGTGTTTGATGTAGGTCATCAGGCCTATGCACATAAGATCATTACCGGAAGAAGAGAGGCTTTCAAGACTCTTAGGACAGAATCTGGTATCAGCGGTTTTCCTAACCGTAAGGAGAGTGAATATGACTGTTTTGGGGTCGGACACTCGTCTACTTCAATTTCAGCGGCCTTGGGATTTGCGGAAGGCGCTATGCTTCAGGGTCTAAGTCAGAAAGTTGTAGCGTTTATCGGAGATGGCGCGATGACAGGAGGCTTGGCATTTGAGGGTTTGAATAATGCCGGAGCCAGTGGAGCTGATATATTGGTTATCCTGAATGACAATAACCAGTCAATTGATGGTAATCTCGGTGCCCTGCACGAGCATCTGTTGAGACTTACTACCAGCAGTTCTTACAATAGAATTAAAAACCGCGTCTGGAACTTCCTGGGAGAAGGTTCGTTTAGAAAATTTATTCAGCGCTGGATCAGAAGTTTGAAGTCTTGGGCTGTAAAGCGCTCAGGAGGCGATCTGTTTGAGTCTTTGGGCTTTAGATATTTTGGTCCTATTGATGGAACTGATCTTGAGGATGTAATAAATACTCTCCGGAAGATCAAGAATATAAAAGGTCCACGCATCCTTCATTGCAATACTGTTAAAGGTAATGGCTATGCTCCTGCGGAAGAAGATCCTGTGACTTGGCACGCGCCCGGACGCTTTGATCCACTTACAGGAGAGCGAGTTGTTTCCGGTC
>JAFNUQ010000219.1 GCA_017383945.1 Bacteroidales bacterium
CAAGGCATAAGGGGTCGCAGATATGCTGCACCGCACTTGAAGTGGAGTTTCAGGATAGCCTGAAGTTTCTCACAGCTGAGAACATCAAGGCTTTTGTAGATAAGGATTACGGCATATACATCGGACAAAGGCTTGATAGCCTGGATCTGTCTGGAATTGAAAACAAGCTCTCCAAGCGCAGTGCCATCTCAAGCAGTCAGGCATGGACGACCCAGGATGGAGTACTACACGTGAGCATCAAGCAACGAGCTCCACAATTGAGATTCTCAAGCGGAGAAGGCAAAGGATTCTATTGTGACTCAGACGGATACATCTTCCCTCTTCACAGTCGATATACTGCTCCGGTGAGAGTAATCGAAGGCTTTTTCCCTATTGCTGAAGCTTCTGGATTTCAGGGATTTGCCCGCACCGAAGAGCAGCGCACGTGGATCTGCGAGATGCTGGCAATGGATGAAGCGATAAAGAATTCGCGTAGCTTCAGAGACCTCATAAGTCAAGTGATCATTGCAGAAAACGGGGACATAACCCTTAGGGTCAAAGGACACGATGAAATATTTATTCTTGGGGAAGCACAGGACTTCAACGAGAAGTTTGAAAAAATGGAAAAATACTTCACTCATATTGTTGCTAGCGACACTGAGAAGAAGTATAAAAGCGTCAACGTAAAATATAAAAACCAAATAATATGCAAGTAGAGAGATATATTGCTGTGGCTGACCTGGGCACTTCCAAACTTGCCTTGAGCGTGGCAAAAGTTGTGGGAGACGACATTCAGGTCATCTACTACAAAGAAAGACCATCTGATGGCGTGAGCTATAGTTATGTCTACAACCCCAAGAGAGCAGCAGTACCACTCAAGGAGGCAATCCAGGAAGCTGAAGATGAGCTCAGCATCAAGATTCTCCAGCTCGTGGTAGGCCTACCTCGCTATGATGTTCATCAGGAGATCGGAACTGCCGAGATCGAGCGCACCGATCCTTCTTCATGCATATCAAAGGACGAGATCAAAACTCTCAAGTCATTTGCGATAGACACCTACAAGATCGATGATCAGGCAAGAGAAATGATATATGGCGCAGTAGCACAGTCTTTCTCTGCCGACGACGACCTTGTGTGTGCTAGCGAAGAGGATGTAGTGGGTGTTACAGCAAATAAAATCTCTGGCAACTTCAAGATATTTGTTGGTCCTCAGAAGCCTGTGTCAAACCTTGACATCGTGCTCAACGAAGTGGGCGTGGCACCAGCAAAGAAGTTGTTTGTGCCTAATACTGTTGCAAATGCAGTCCTCACAGATGCAGAAAAAGAAAACGGCGTCGCCCTCATTGAGATTGGCGCCGGAGTCAGCTCGTTGACGATTTATAAAGGCAAGATTCTGCGTCATTACTCAGCTATTCCTTTTGGAGGAAAGAGCATCACAACAGATATCAAGTGTGAGTGTGGATTTACAGAAAAGCTGGCTGAGAACATCAAGCTCGCCTACGGAGCCTGCCTTCCGGAGAAGCTTCTCTCTATGAGCGAGAAAGTCATCCAGATCAATGACAATGAAAACGGAAGTTATGAGCATCTTCCAGTTAAATATCTTTCTGAGGTCATCAACTGCCGTGCAAAAGAAATCATCGAAGCCCTCCTATATCAGATTCAGGACAGCGGATATGCCGACAAACTTCGCAATGGCATCGTGATCACAGGTGGCGGAGCAGACCTTGTCAACCTCAGCACACTCATCAAGGAGATGTCAGGATACAATGTCAGGATTGGCTTCCCTCGCAACCAGCACTACCGCTCATCACTGGGCTTCAGCCTCGGCGAGACATCAATCTCGGCTACCTTAGGTATGATAATGGAAGCAAAAAAAGATCCTCGCCTGAATTGCATAGAAGAGAAGTTTGTTGAGAAAGTGCAGGAGGAGGAAGAAGATGTTGAGATTGCAAGCGAAGAAGACAGCAACGTCACTCAGTTTGTCGAAGAGCTCTTCCCTGAAGAAGAGGTGATTGTTCCTGTCAACAAGCCGATAAAGAAACCGACAAAACCAAGTCCTAAAGGGCCTAAAATCAACTGGATATCTTCACTCAAGCAGACAATCACAAATGTAGGCACAAAGACATTTGACAACACTATCGGAAGTCTATATGACGAGATGGACAAAAACAATGAATAATTCGGAACACAATGGAAGACGCAATATTTGAAAACATAGCTCCAGTAAACTGGGCCACTTCAGACGAGATTATCAAGGTCTTAGGCGTGGGCGGAGGCGGCTGTAATGCCGTGAGCTATATGTATAGAAAAGGCATCAAGGGATGTAGCTTTGTAGTCTGCAATACAGACTCGCAGGCCTTGATGGAAAGTCCTGTTCCGATGCAGATTCAGATGGGTCGAGGACTCGGAGCCGGCACCAATCCTATCAATGGCCGCAATGCTGCTCTTGAAAGCCAGGATCAGATTGAAAAGGTTGTATTGGACACTCATACCAAGATGCTTTTCATCACTGCCGGTATGGGCGGCGGCACAGGTACAGGTGCAGCTCCTGTCATCGCAAAGATGGCTAGGGACAAAGGCATACTCACTGTTGCCGTAGTAACTTTGCCATTCCTCAACGAGGGCAACGAGGCTCTATCAAGGGCTATTGATGGCGTGCACGAGCTAGAGAAAAACGTAGACAGCCTTTTGATCATCAACAACGAGAAGCTTCACGAATTCTATGGCAACCAACTCATTCAAGATGCTTTCCCTCAGGCAGATGAGGTACTATCTACCGCTGTACAGGGCATTGTGGAAATCATCAAGAAGCCAGGCTACATCAACGTGGACTTCAAGGATGTAGAGACAATGATGCGCAATAGCGGCATGGCTCTTATGGGCTGTGGTACCGGAAACGGCAAGAACCGCATCGAGGATGCAGTAAAGGCAGCTTTTGAATCTCCGCTTCTCAACGACTTTGACCTCAAGACCGCACAGAAGGTTCTCATCAATATCACTTGTGGCCACAACGAGCAAGGTCTCACAATGGATGACCTCAACGAAATCAATCACAAGATTGACGAATACACCGGTCGTGCCAACAACTTCAAGCGTGGTCTCATCTGGGATGACGATCCTGAATTTGGCGACACGATACGCATCACATCAATCGTAACAGGATTGCGTTTTATCGACGCGATCGGTCCGACCAGAGATATGGGCAACTATATCATGATCAGCCGCGATTTTGTGTACGATAAAAACGAAAACAAATCCGAAGGCATCTACCTTGAGCCGGATATGAGCTCCGGACAGATTGGATTTAACGCAAAGAGCAATATAAGAACATTTAACTTTGACCTTGACCAGAAACCGGCTTTGATTACTGCTAAAGGACAGAGAATTGCAGACCTTGAAAACACACCAGCAATTAGGAGAACAAAAGTATGACTAGACGCACAAGAGTAAGATTTGCGCCATCTCCAACAGGCCCTCTTCATATGGGTGGAGTGCGCACAGCATTATACAACTACCTCTATGCAAAGAAAAGAGGTGGAGATTTCATCCTTCGCATCGAGGACACTGATTCAAATCGCTTTGTACCAGGAGCAGAGCAGTATATCATTGAGTCTCTCGCCTGGTGCGGCATCTATCCTGACGAGGGTGTAGACAAGGATGGCAAAGTTGTTGAGTCTGCCAGCGAGCAGCACCCGCACGCGCCATACCGCCAGAGCCAGAGAAGAAGCATATATAGGAAGTATGCAGAGCAGCTTGTAGCATCGGGCAACGCCTACTATGCATTTGACACTGCCGAAGCTCTAGACGCCAAGCGAAGCGAAGCTGAGGCTGCCGGTCAGACATTTATCTACAACCATAGCACCCGCGAGCAGCTTTCCAACTCCCTCACTCTCAGCGAGCAAGAGGTAAAAGATATGCTTGAGCAGAGGAACGACTGGACAATCAGATTCAAGATGCCGTCAGACCGCATCGTAGAGATGGATGACCTTATCCGCGGACACATTGAGGTCAACACCGCAACTCTTGATGATAAGGTGCTTTGGAAGAAGGCAGACGAGCTTCCTACATACCACCTCGCAAACATTGTCGATGACCACCTTATGGAAATCACCGAGGTTATCCGAGGCGAAGAGTGGCTTCCTTCTCTCCCGCTCCACTACCTGCTCTACGAGGCATTTGGCTGGACAGACAGTCAGCCTCAATTTGCTCACCTTCCGCTTCTTCTCAAGCCAGTCGGCAACGGCAAGCTCAGCAAGAGAGACGGCGACAAGATGGGATTTCCTGTATTCCCACTTGAGTGGACCAATGCACAAGGCGAGAAGTCAAGAGGTTACCGCGAAGATGGTTACTTTGCAGAAGCATTTGTCAACCTGCTCGCAATGCTCGGATGGAACCCTGGCACAGAACAGGAAATCTTCTCGCTCGAGCAGCTCGTAGAGGAATTCAGCCTCGAGAAGGTCGGCAAGTCCGGAGCTAAATTCAACCCAGATAAAGCAAAGTGGTATAACAAGGAATACTTGAGAATGCGCAGCGACGAGAGCCTTGCAGAGGATTTCCTCCCAATGCTTGAAAGCAAGGGCATCAAGGCTGACAAAGAATATGTCACAAGAGTTGTCACCCTGATCAAGGAAAGAGCCAATTTTGTCAGCGATTTCTGGACTATCGCCTCATATCTGTTCATCGCACCTGAGGAGTTTGAAGCCTACAGCGTCAAGGCCGGTGCAGCATCTGCCAAACCAGCAGACGCTTCTCGACCTGTCGATCCTAGAGCTAAGGTCTATGACGACAGCCTCACAGCACCATTCCTTGCCAAGGATGTAGACAAGTTCTGGAAAGAAGATATTTATGAGCAGGCGATGAACGCCTTGGAAAACTCTGATGCTCAGACACTTGAGGAGTATATCCGCGAGCAGGGCATGCCGATAGGCAAAATTATGAACTGCATCCGACTTGCACTCAGCGGCGCTTCAAGCGGACTTGGAATTGCCGACATCATGTCGTTTATCGGCAAGGAAAAGACTCTGGAAAGAATGCGCTTTGCTAAGCAGAGACTGGGATAGTAAACAGCTTTATTGCTGACTCTAGATCTATGGCGTCTTCAATTGTGAAGCCGCCATTTTTTGTGCGCCTAAGTGAGCTGAGGAAGGCTCCGCTACCTAGTGCTTCTCCGAGATCCCTGGCTAGAGCACGAATATATGTGCCCTTACTGCAATCAACAGTGATAGAAGCAGTTAAAAGGTCATATCCAGAGATATCAGCAACATTGATGCGACTGCTGTCCCCGAGAGTCACCTGAGGAGTCACTGCACCTTCCTTACTCGATCTGAGGAGATTGAACTGCAGGTCATAAATCGTGATTTTGTTGGCAGTGAGTATACCCTCACCTTCTTCCATCTTGCCCTGCTTATATAGCTTGCGTGCTGTTTCGTAGGCACGTACTCCGTCTACACTTTTTGCGCTGAAAAGCGGAGCGATCTGATCCTGCTCTCCGATAAAAGAAGGAAGCACATCCTTGATGCTCTGCTCGCTGACATTTTCAAGAGAAAAAAGATTGTCTATATCTTTTTCCAGATCATACGAAGGCGTAGTAGCGCCGAAGGTCACACCCGCAATATATTGTTTTGCAGACGCTTGCAGCTCTTCTGCCCTTTTTGTTGCAGGTCCTATACAAACTATCAGGATTCCGGTCGCAAGAGGATCCAGTGTGCCAGCGTGACCGACTTTAAGATTTTTCTTTCCAAAAAAACGTGTGGCCGCATATTTAACCTTACGGACCACATCAGCTGAACTCCATCGATATGGCTTATCGATGGGGAGGATTATACCTTCAGGATAATCAGCAATGTTATTAGAGTGTAATTTTATCAATTCTTCTTTGATGTCTACCGCCGGCAAATGCGGTCAGCAACCATTCGCGAACCATCATCACCGCCATCCTTCTAGAAATAAAACGTGCAGGAAGCACTAGAATATTAGCATCATTGTGCTCTTTGACAAGGTGTGCAAGATTAACATTCCACGCAAGACCGGCACGGATATCTTTGTGATGGTTCAGGGTAATAGCCATACCATTGCCTGTACCGCAGATAGCTATGCCTTTTTCCACCTCCCCTGCTGAGACAGCCTGAGCGAGCTGGTGAGCATAATCCGGATAATCACAACTCTCAGGGCTATCTGTGCCGAAATTGACGACATCATAACCCTTGTTGAGTAAATAACTCATTACTATGCTTTTATATTCAAAACCAGCATGATCGCTGCAGATTCCGATTTTCATTGCTTGAAATTTACTTACACCTTGTGACAAAGATAAAATCTTTATTTCAATAATCATTAAAAAATTTGTACCTTTGAAGATAGCTATAACCACTACTCTTTATGAGAACATTTAAAAATCTGTTTTTCTTTTTTGCAGCCTTGGTTTTAGGGCTTAGCTCTTGCAACAAGACACAAGGCGAGTTTGATTATTTATATAATGACCTTCCGTTCAAGATGGACAAAGTCGAGCGTCCATCCATCCCGGACTATAGTGTCAATCTCGTGGACTTCGGCGGCATCGGCGACGGCGTCACACTCAATACCGAAGCATTCAAGCAGGCTATGGAGCACCTCAATGCAGAGGGCGGTGGCCACCTGATTGTCCCAGAAGGACTCTGGCTCACAGGACCGATCGAGCTCCTCAGCAATTGCGATCTCCACATCACTCCAAACGCAGTAGTCATTTTTGATCCTAACCGCGATCTTTATCCAATCGTCGAAGTTGTATTTGAAGGCCTGGACACCCGTCGCTGCGAGTCACCTATCCACGCTGTGGGCGCAAAGAACATCTCAATCACCGGCGGTGGTGTGATTGACGGTAGCGGAGAGAGCTGGAGAGTTGTCAAGAGAGAAAAGCTCACCCCTGGCCAATGGAAAGACCTTGTAGCTTCTGGCGGCGTAGTGGTCAATGACCGCCTCTGGTATCCAGACGAGGGCTACGCAAAGGCTGCAAGCATCAGCAATATGAATGTCGCTCCATCAAGCTTGAGCGAGCAGGAGTGGCAGGAGATCAAGAGCTTCCTCCGTCCAAATATGATTTCCATCCGCAATTGCGAGAATGTGCTGCTCGAAGATTGCACATTCCAGAATTCGCCTTGCTGGAACGTTCATCCGCTGATGAGCAAGAATATCATCATCAATCACGTGCACATCCGCAACCCACACTATTCGCAGAATGGCGACGCATTGGATGTAGACAGCTGTGAAAACGTAATCATCGTAAACTCTATCTTTGACGCTGGCGACGACGCAATCTGCATCAAGTCAGGCAAAGACGAGGATGGCAGACGCAGAGCACGCCCTTGCAAGAATCTCATCGTTGACAATTGTACCGTTTATCACGGACACGGCGGCTTCGTAGTAGGTAGCGAGATGAGCGGTGGCGTAGAGAATATCAAGGTTTCAAATTGCCGTTTCCTCGGCACAGATGTAGGTCTCAGATTCAAGAGCACAAGAGGCCGTGGCGGTGTTGTAAAGAACATCCACATCAGCGACATCTATATGAAGGATATCGTAGCAGACGGCATACTCTTTGACCTTTTCTATGGCGGCAAGTCAGCAGTAGAGGCAGCAGGCGATGACGCAAAGACACTTGGCACTCCTGCTATCCCGGTAGACGAGACCACTCCCGAGTTCCGCGACATCTATATTCAGGACGTATATTGCAACGGAGCAGGCAGAGCAATGCTTTTCAATGGCCTTCCTGAAATGCCTGTGAGCAACATCAATATCACCAACTGCACAATCACAGCTGATACAGGTATTGACATCCGCAATTCACAGGACATCAAGCTTGAAAACGTAAAGTGCTACCCTAAGGAAGGAGAGCCAGTTAAGACATATAAGGTTAAAAATTTTAGCAACAACTAATATGAAAAGATTTTTTATA
>JAFNUQ010000220.1 GCA_017383945.1 Bacteroidales bacterium
AACATCTTTTTCTACATCGCAACAATAATAAATAAAAATGCGATGATAGAAAACTTTGCTTTGTTCTATCCGACATCGCACTTCTTCCGTTTCTGGCAGCCTCTCACACATATGTTCATGCATGGTGGATTCTTCCACGTGCTCATCAACATGTATATGCTGTATATGTTTGGCTCTGTTGTAGAAAACGTCATAGGTACCAAGAAGTTCCTGGTTTTCTATTTTATCTGCGGATTTGGAGCAGCAGCTCTTCACACCGGTGTCGAATATATGCAGTTGCAGTCTTATATGGAAGGCGCAGCTCTGGGTAACCAGATGTCACTCAGGCAGATATCTCTTATGAAAGTTACTCCTACTGTGGGAGCTTCCGGAGCTATTTATGGTATTCTCATTGCCTATGCAATGCTCTTCCCGCAGTCGCGCATGACTCTACTTTTCCCTCCGATAACCTTGAGTGCAAAGTCTATGACATTGCTCTTTATCGGCATCGAGCTCCTCACAGGCTTGTCTGGATCAGGTGGTAATATTGCTCATTTTGCACATTTAGGTGGTGCTTTGTTTGGATTCCTCCTCATAAAATATTGGAGAAGCAGAGGAACATTGTTTGACAAATATAGATTTTAATATGGATATCAAACCTATCATCGCAGAAGCGCTTCAAGTTCTCAAGGACGGCGGCGTAATCCTTTATCCCACAGATACAGTATGGGGTATAGGCTGTGACTCGCGCAATGCTGAGGCTGTTGAAAAAGTTTTCAAGATCAAGCGTCGCTCGGATGCCAAATCCCTCATCCTGCTTGCAAGTGATCTTGATATGGTGGCAAAACACGTCAAGGAGATACCTTCGATCGCTATCGATCTTGTGGAGGTAAATGATAAGCCGATGACAATCATCTATCCTGAAGGTCAGTATCTTGCAGAAAATGTCCTGGCTGAGGATGGTTCAGTCGGAATCAGAATCCCTTACTCAGACGAGGAACAGAGACCGGAAGATGGCGGTGGTGCATTCTGCAAGGAATTGGTAAAAAGACTGCGCGCGCCGCTCGTGAGCACTTCAGCAAATATTTCCGGAGAGGATACTCCTGAGTGCTTTAAAGAGATTTCCGAAGAAATAGTGTCTGCCGTTGATTATGTGGTGCCAAGACAGCTTGAAAGAGGCTCGACAGGGCGCAGCTCACAGATTCTGAAAGTGGGACTTGGCGGCGAAATCGAAATCCTCAGACCATAATAAAAGGGAGCTATCAAGGCTCCCTTTGTTATTTCTATAAGAAGTGAAAATATACGGCTGCAGTTGCTGCAAGTGCTGCTGTCTCCGTGCGGAAGCGGCTCTCGCCGAGTTGCACAGGCACCCATCCTGAGTCCATCGCTGCGCGAACTTCTCCCTGAGAAAAATCGCCTTCCGGACCGATCAGAACAATTATTTCGCGATTGTCGCCCAAGCTTTCAAGGGCCTCCTTGATGGAAGTTCTCTGGGCGAGTTCGTCAGAACAATAGCATATCAACTTCAGTGCTTTGCTGTCTGCGCAAGAAGAGATGAACTGTTTTACGCTCATCGGCTCATCAATATGCGGCAGGCTCGCCTTGAGGGACTGTTTTGTGGCAGCTAGCACAATCTTGCCGATGCGGTCTGTCTTGAAGACACGCCTCTCGGAATGCTCCCCGATTGTAGGCACTATCCTGTCGATGCCAAATTCTGTCGCCTTCTGGGCAAACCATTCGTAACGGTCATTGTTTTTAGTAGGGCAGACTGCAAGGGTCAGGTGATAGGGATGAGAGCCAAAAGGATACACGCGCTCAATTACCTGAGCCTCAGCTTCTTTGGCGTCGGCATTAAGAAGGGTGCAACGATAGAGTGAACCCTTGCCGTCAATCACGGAAATCTCATCACCAGCCTTGTGTCTGAGCACTCTGACGAGGTGACCGGACTCAACAGAATCCAGCCTGACAATGCTGCCTTGAATATCGCTAGAATAAAATAGTTCCATTATTTAAAGAGTTTTCTCACAAGAGCAGGGATGTCTGCTACTTTAACTATTTCAATGCCTGGGTGTTGTAATTCTATGCTTGAATAGGAAGAAAGATAGATTTTCTTAAATCCGAGCCTTAGTGCCTCAGCGATGCGTCTATCCGCCTGAGTTATAGGGCGAATCTCTCCGCTCAAGCCCACCTCTGCGGCAAAGCAGACATCAGCCGGGATGGCAAAATCAAAATTTGAAGAAAGCACAGCACACACAACCGCAAGGTCGCAGGCCGGGTCATTGACTTTCAAGCCACCGGCCATATTTAAGAATACATCCTTGGCGCTTAGCTTGAATCCGGCTCTTTTCTCAAGGACTGCGAGCAGCATATTCAATCTGCGTGTGTCAAAGCCGGTAGCGGATCTTTGGGCTGTGCCATATACAGCTGAGCTGACAAGCGCCTGAACTTCAAACAGAAGCGGTCTTGTGCCGTCTAGGCTCACGGCAATGGCTGTGCCGCTGAGTTGCTCCTGATGCATAGGGATGAGCATTTCTGAAGGGTTGGTGACTTCGCGCAAGCCTGTCCCTGTCATTTCAAATACTGCAAGCTCGCTGGTAGAACCAAACCTATTCTTGATGCCGCGAAGTACCCTATATGATCCGCGGTTCTCGCCTTCAAACTGAAGGACTACATCCACTATGTGTTCAAGAATCTTAGGACCGGCAATGTAACCGTCCTTGGTGATATGTCCGATGAGTATCACAGGGACACCGCTCTCCTTGGCATACCTCAGTAGGCAGGCTGCCACCTCCTTGATCTGACTCACAGAGCCGGGTGTGGACTCTACGCTGCTTGTATACATAGTCTGCACAGAGTCTACAATCATCAGTGCAGGATTCATCTCCTCTGCCTGGGCGATTATATCTTCAATGCAGGTGTGGCAGAAAATATAGCAGTTATCTTCCTCTCCTCCAAGACGTTGAGCTCTCATCTTGACCTGCTTGAGACTCTCCTCACCAGACACATAAAGAGTCTTTGCATCCTTGAGGTGTAAAGGAATCTGAAGACTTAGAGTGGACTTGCCAATGCCTGGCTCTCCGCCTAAAAGCACGAGAGATCCCGGTACTATGCCGCCACCAAGCAATCGGTCTACCTCCGGCATACCAAGCACCAGACGGCTCTCGTCGGAGAAGTCGATTTCCTTCAGAGCCTTCGGTGCATTGCCAGTAGAACTGCTGCGGCTTGAAGAACTTTTGGCTTTGGTGGATTGGCTTGGGGCTTCAACCATCGTGTTCCAAGAGCCGCAGGCTGGGCAGCGCCCCATCCATTTTGCGCTCTCGGCGCCACATTCGGTGCAGAACCAGGTGCTTTTAGTCGATTTTGCCATATTAATATATTTTTGTCTCGCGAGGAAGCTGGAAGACCTCCATATCTTTCAACTCGCCGTCCTCTATCTTGAATCTCAGTGCTGTGCGCACGACCTGCCAACCTTGCAGTCCGGCAGCTCCCGGGTTGATATACAGCAGGTTGTTGGCGTTATCTCTTTGTACTTTGAGGATGTGGCTATGTCCGCAGACTAGCACATCAGGGCGGTAGTTGTCAATCATAGCTGCAACTCTCAGGTTATAATGGCCCGGAGATCCGGCAATGTGGGTCATCAGGATTTTAACTCCTTGCTCGCAGATAAACTGAGTTTCAGGGTGCTCAAATCTGATATCTTGTCCGTCGCAGTTGCCGCTCACGCCAAGCAGAGGCTTGAATTCAGCAATACTCTTGGCAAATTCAACTCCGCCACCGAAGTCTCCTGCATGCCAAATAACATCGACATCCTTGAAGAACTCTTTAAATTGAGGATCAAAGATGCCGTGTGTATCGCTGATCAATCCGACAAACAGTCTGGCCATCGGATTATTCTTTGCCTGCGAGTCTCTTCTCCCAAGCCCAAGCTGCTGCGAGAGTGTCTTCTACGCTTCTTTCTGCTGTCCAGCCGAGCTCTTCATTGGCTCTCTGCGGATCTGCCCAGATGGCAACCACGTCGCCGGCTCTGCGAGGAGCAAATTTCCAATTGAGCTTGAGATCGTTGACCTTCTCAAATGCATTGATGAGCTCAAGCACAGATACAGGGCGGCCTGTGCCGACGTTGAAGATCTCATACTCCTCCTTCATCTTGCCGTCCACCATGCGTGAAACTGCACACACGTGAGCCTTTGCAAGGTCTACGATATCGATATAGTCGCGAAGGCAGGTTCCGTCTTCGGTAGGGTAGTCGTTGCCAAATACTGAGAGGCATTCTCTCTTGCCCACAGCTGTCTGAGTGATAAACGGCACGAGGTTGTTTGGCACGCCGCGAGGAAGCTCACCGATCAGGGCGCTAGGATGTGCACCGATAGGGTTGAAATATCTGAGCGCGATGCCCTTGACGCCATCATAGGCAGCTACGCTGTCGCGAAGGATGTCTTCGCAGATCTGCTTTGTATTGCCATAAGGCGAAGTTGCCGGCTGACGAGGAGAAACCTCTGTCACAGGAAGAACGTCTGTCTCTCCGTAAACTGTTGCAGATGAAGAGAATAGCACGTTGCATCCGCCGTGTGTGCGAGCAGCATCGATGATGTTGATAAACGAAACAAGATTATTGTTGTAGTACATCAATGGCTCTGCGACAGACTCGCCTACAGCCTTGTATGCGGCAAAATGGATAACTGCGTCAATCTGGTGTGCGTCAAAGAGTTCGTTGACTGCCTTGGCGTCGCAGAAATCCATCTTGATGAGTGGAAGTTCCTTGCCGAGGATCTGGCACACGCCTTTATAGTTGGTTTCATCACAATTTGAGAAGTTGTCAGCGATGACTACATCGTAGCCTGCGTTGCTGAGCTCAACGGTCACGTGGCTGCCAATAAATCCGGCACCACCTGAAACAAGGACGGTTTTTCTTGACATAATTGATTATTTGTAACTAATCACGAAAGTTACACATTTTTTGCAAATTCGCATCCGCAAAATAGCTGATTATAGAAATTCTCTTCTTTGATAATCTCGTTACGACGAGGTTGAAGGCCTCCTTTGCGCCAATTCTGCGGCCACCAGATCACCTTTCTGTCAGCCTCTACGCCTATATTTGCCTGCTCGCAGGCCCATTCTCCGGCACGGTTGACCTGATCCAGGTCTTTCCATCGCGACGAAGCCAGACTTGTGCTCATCTGCTGTATACCTCGGCTCTGAGCATACTTCGCTGCGCGGATAAGACGGAACTTGAAACACTGCTCGCACCTCAGGCCGCGCTCCGGCTCCCTCTCCAAGCCTCGTACCGCCTGCAGCCATTGCGGGTGCTCATATTGGTCTTCGACGCATTCTACGCCAAGTCTCTCGCAATATCGCTTGAGCTCCTGCATTCGCAAGGCATACTCCTCAAAAGGGTAGATATTGGCATTGCTGAAATATACCACAGGCTTCAGCCCGTTTTCAAGCATACATTCGAGAATCGCTCCCGAGCAGGGGGCGCAGCAAGAGTGGAGCAGCACTTCCGGGCTGTCTATTGGCGTGGTGATCTTATATTTCATTTCTTATGCGGGCATCCGTCGCAAGTGCTAGAGGAGCAGCCGGTGCATCCGCTTCCTTTGCGTCTGATTGAGCGCAGTGCCAGAATCATAAGCACAGCTACGACGATGATTATTAATATGCTGACAAGATTCACTGCTTATATAAATAGAATTGTGAGCCAACGTGCGGCCAGAGCGCATACCCAGGCGATGCTGCATTGGCAAAGAACCAGAAGCAGTGCGCTTCGTGTGCTGATTTCTCTCTTTACGGCAGCGATCGCGGCAACGCAAGGGGTGTAAAGCAAACAGAAGATGAGCATTGGCACTGCCGAAGTCAAGGTCAATGCTGAACCGATGCCCAGAACCTCCATTGTGGAAACGACGCTCTCCTTGGCAAGGAAGCCGCTGACAAGTGCAGTCACTATGCGCCAGTCGCCAAGTCCGATAGGTGCAAATATCGGGGCAATCAGACCTGCGATGCGCGCAAGCATACTATCCTGAGGATCAACGAGATGCAGGCCGAAATCAAAGCTCTGCAGGAACCATATCACGATGGATGCGATGAAGATTACGGTAAAGGCCCTTTGGAGGAAATCCTTGCATTTGTCCCAGAGCAGGCGGATGACATTTTGTGCTGTCGGCATGCGGTAATTAGGGATTTCCATCACAAACGGAGCTGTGCTGTCGCTCTTTCTCTTCCATTTTTCTACCAGGGCGACGATGATGCCCACGAGGATTGAAAACAAGTAGAGTCCAATGAGTACCAATCCGGCGTGATTAGGGAAAAACGCACTCGTGAAGAAGGCGTAGATTGGAATCTTGGCTGAACAGCTCATAAACGGCGTGAGCCAGATGGTTGTTTTTCTGTCTGTTGCAGAAGGTAGCGTGCGAGTGGCCATGATTGCCGGCACGGAGCAGCCAAATCCGATGAGGAGAGGCACGATGCTGCGCCCGCTCAGGCCAATCTTGCGAAGGAGTTTGTCGCAGACAAATGCAACCCTCGCCATATATCCGCTGTCTTCAAGTATAGACAGGAAGAAGAAGAGAATCAAGATGATAGGCACAAAGCTCACGACGGATCCCACGCCTCCGAAGATGCCGTCGGCAACAAGCGAGCGCACGGCAGGAGTTACGTTCCAGCTTGCAAATGCGCTATCTATATAGGCTGCCAAGGCCTGAATTCCGCGGTCAAGAAGGTCCTGCAGTGGTGCTCCGAGCAGATCTATTGATATCCAGATTATCAGCGCGATAGCCAGGAAGAAGATAGGCAGGGCAGTGTATTTGCCTGTGAGAATCTTGTCGATTCGGCGGCTTCGTGCATACTCCTTGCTTTCTTGTGGTTTGATGACGGTCTGGGCGCAGAGCTTTTCAATGAATGCATACCTCATATCGGCAATCGCTGCGGCAGCATCCATCCCGCGTTCCTCTTCCATCTGAGTGATAAGGTGGCCGATGGTTTCTTTCTCGTTTTGAGACAGCTTGAGTTTGTTGAGGATGTCATTGTCTCCTTCTGCGATGCGACAGGCTGCAAATCTCACAGGTATGTCGGCGGCAACAGCGTGGTCTTCAATAAGATGCATTATGCCGTGGATGCTGCGGTGGACGGCCTCGGATTTTGGACTGTCCTTCTGGCAGAAGTCGTTTCGCAGAGGCTTCTCTTGATATTTTGCGATATGTACAGCATGCTGAACGAGCTCTTCGATGCCTTCTTTGTTACGTGCTGAGATCGGAACGACCGGGAGACCCAGTATCTTTTCCATCTCGTTGACGTTGATTGCACCACCGTTGCCTTGTACTTCGTCCATCATATTTAGAGCGATAACCATCGGGACTTCCATCTCCATCAGCTGGAGGGTAAGGAATAGGTTGCGCTCAATATTGCTGGCGTCTACTATATTGATGATTGCTTTGGGCTTCTGCTCAAGCACAAAACTTCTGGAAATCAGCTCCTCTGCGCTATATGGAGAGAGAGAATATATGCCCGGTAGGTCGGTGATAAGGGTGTCCGGATGGCCCTTGATGACTCCGTCTTTGCGGTCAACTGTCACTCCCGGGAAGTTACCCACGTGCTGGTTGGAGCCTGTGAGCTGATTGAACAGGGTGGTTTTACCGGAATTTTGATTGCCCACAAGGGCAAAAGTCAAGGTGCTGCCTTTAGGGAGAACTTTTGTCTCTTCTTTTTTATTGTGGAATTTGCCTTCCTCACCCAGTCCCGGGTGCTCCCCTCTGTTTAATTGTATGTGAGCAAGCTTCTGGTGCTCCTTTTTTGCAGGAGAGTTGATGATCTCGACTTCAATCTCGGAAGCCTCTGCGAGCCTGAGGCTCAGACTATAACTGCCGACAAGCAGTTCGATGGGGTCTCCCATAGGGGCAAACTGCTTTATACTGAGTTCTCTGCCGGGGATAATGCCCATACTGAGGAGATGCTGTCTTAGTGCAGATTCTCCCTTGACTTGCTTGATTATGGCGGATTGTCCTATTTTCAGCTCGGCTAATGTCATCGTTTATGAGTTATAATGCAAAGATAAGCTATTTTTAATGGTCGGTAAATACCTAAAATTGATGATTTTTTTAAAAAATTTTGTGATTTAAAGAAAAGTGCATATATTTGCAGTCCCAAAGCGGTTGTGGTGAAATGGTAGACACGCTACTTTGAGGGGGTAGTGGGCATTGGCCTGTGTGAGTTCGAGTCTCACCAACCGCACAAAAAAGACAGTTTCGCAAGAAGCTGTCTTTTTTTTGTTTTGTATTTTTATATCTTTACAAAACTAATTTCCTTTGAATCATGAAAATTGCTTTTCTTGATGCGGCCACGATGGGTGATGTTTCGTTTGAGCCGTTTAAGTGTCTTGGAGAATTTATTAGCTATCCCAATTCGACTCACGAGCAAGCTTGTGAAAGAGTGCGAGATATTGATGTGCTTCTGATCAACAAGGTGCTTGTGGATAAGGAGTTGATAGATTCTGCACCAAACCTCAAGCTGATATGCATCGCCGCCACAGGTGTGAATAATATTGATGTGGAATATGCCGAGTCAAAAGGTATTCCTGTGCGAAATGCTGTCGGATACTCTACTGATTCAGTGGTTCAGAATACGTTTATGCACATCCTCTCGCTTGTCGGGGGCGCTTCATATTTTGATGAAAGTGTCAAGTCAGGATCATATTCTCGAAGCGGCATGTTCACCGATTCAAAATGGAATTGGTGGGAGCTCTCCGGCAAGACTATAGGTATAATAGGAATGGGCAATATCGGCGCAAAGGTGGCAAAGATTGCCCAGGCATTTGGCATGTCGGTTTGTTATTTCTCAACTTCAGGGACAGGACATTGTAAGGATTATCCTTGTCTGGAGCTTGATGAACTTCTCAGAACCTCAGATATTGTATCAATCCACGCGCCGCTCAACGCCAGGACAAAGAACCTGATCGGACGCGACCAACTCGCTCTGATGAAGCCTACAGCCTACCTGGTCAATGCAGGAAGAGGTGCAATAGTGGTTGAGGAGGATCTTGCTCAAGCGATAGATGCTGGAGTGATAGCCGGTGCGGGAATTGACGTATTTGTTACAGAACCCATCCCAGAGGATCATCCTTATATGAAGATGCAGCACCCTGAACGTATGCTTCTCACGCCTCACGTTGCCTGGGCAAGCATAGAGGCAAGGAAACGTCTTGTTGATATTATGGCTGATAATATTAAGAAGGGTTGGTAGAGAGCAAAGATTGAAATACAAAACAAAAAAAGACAGCTTCTTGCGAAACTGTCTTTTTTGTGCGGTTGGTGAGACTCGAACTCACACAGGCCAATGCCCACTACCCCCTCAAAGTAGCGTGTCT
>JAFNUQ010000017.1 GCA_017383945.1 Bacteroidales bacterium
ATCACGACCCAGTCATAGCCAAAAAGGAGACCTCCCATAGCCGAAACTATGCAGATAAAATAAATAAAAGATTTGTTCATATGAATTTGCAGTGGTTAGATTACAAAATTACGTCTATTATTTAACATATCAATCCGTTTTATTACTAAATTTGTACTATTGTACACGAATTAATCACACACTACTATGACAAAAGAATATTTTCCTCTGATTTCCAAGATTCCTTTTGAAGGATCAGAAAGCAAGAATCCACTTGCGTTTCATTACTATGAGCCTGAGCGCATCGTGCTCGGCAAGCCAATGAAAGACTGGCTCAAGTTTGCACTCGCTTGGTGGCACAGCCTCGGAGCAGCAAGCTCTGATCAGTTTGGCGGACAGACACGCAGCTATGCTTGGGACGAAGCTCCTTGCCCG
Source organism: Bacteroidales bacterium (assembly GCA_017383945.1). Lineage (GTDB taxonomy): Bacteria > Bacteroidota > Bacteroidia > Bacteroidales > UBA932 > Cryptobacteroides. The sequence continues at coordinate 415 of JAFNUQ010000017.1, forward strand.
GTGCAGCGCGCAAAGGACAAGCTCGACGCAGGTTTTGAGCTCATGCAGAAGCTCGGAATCGAATACTTCTGCTTCCACGATGTTGACCTTGTTGAAGAGGGCGACACTATCGAGGAATATGAAAAGCGAATGCAGGAAATCACCGATTATGCCAAGGAGAAGATGGCCCAGACAGGCATCAAGCTCCTCTGGGGCACAGCCAATGTATTTGGTCACAAGAGATATATGAACGGTGCAGCTACCAACCCTGATTTTGATGTTGTGGCTCGCGCTGCTGTGCAGATCAAGACAGCAATCGACGCAACCATCAAGCTCGGCGGCAGCAATTATGTATTCTGGGGCGGCCGCGAAGGCTATATGAGCCTGCTCAACACACAGATGCAGCGCGAGAAATATCACCTCGCAGCAATGCTCAAGGCCGCACGCGATTATGCACGCAGCAAGGGTTTCACCGGCACATTCCTCATCGAGCCGAAGCCAATGGAGCCAACAAAGCACCAGTACGATGTTGACACTGAGACAGTTATAGGTTTCCTCAAAGCTCACGGCCTCGAGAAGGACTTCAAGGTAAATATCGAGGTCAACCACGCCACACTCGCAGGACACACATTTGAGCACGAGCTCGCAGTGGCTGTGGATAACGGCATGCTTGGCTCAATTGACGCCAACCGCGGTGATGCGCAGAACGGCTGGGATACCGATCAGTTCCCTATTGACAACTTTGAGCTCACTCAGGCAATGCTGCAGATCATTCGCGCAGGCGGTCTGGGCAACGGCGGCTCAAACTTTGACGCTAAGCTTCGCCGCAACTCTACTGACCCTGAGGATATCTTCATTGCTCACATCAGCGGTATGGATGCAATGGCCCGTGGCTTGCTCAATGCAGCTGCCATCGTAGAAGAGTCACCTCTCCCACAGATGCTTGCTGACAGATATGCTTCATTTGACTCTGGCGAAGGCAAAAAGTTTGAAGAGGGCAAGATGACTCTTGAGGACCTTGTAGACTATGCCAAGTCACACGGAGAGCCTCAACAGCACAGCGGCAAGCAGGAAAAATACGAAGCAATCTTTGCTCTTTACTGCAAATAAGCACTTTGGCACTTAAATTGTCTTTCTCATAATACATTTTGTTTAAAACGAATCTATTATGAGAAAGATATTTTTTATCATCGCTACTATCGCGATATCAACATCGGCTTTTGCACAGATAGGGGTCGGAGCCGGATATGTTGACCAGACAACAAAGACCACTATCAAGAGTAACTCTTCAACAAGGCACTCAAACGGATTCAGAGCAGGTGCCGAATTTACAACTCATCTGGGAGCAGGATTTTCTATCGCGCCGAGTGCATACTATATGTACCTGAGCAGTCGAGAAGAAATCACCGGCGGACACGTTGATATTGCCCAGAATATCATTTCACTTCCTTTTAATGTGCAGTATCACCTGCCGCTCTGGGGCGACGTGGATATGTTTGCATTTGCTGGCACCAGACTCAATTACACAATTTCATCGGAGACCAGCACTCAGCAGCCAAAAATCAGGACTACGGTCAATAACTTTGACAACCAGAACCTGAAAAGATGGGAGATGGGCCTTGGATTTGGAGTCGGATTTGACATCATCGACATGATCAGACTGAAGATGGGTTATGACTTCGGATATACTGATATGAACGAAGATAACGACATCAAGGTCACCAATTCCGGCTTCAATGTTTCACTAGCCTTTCTGTTCTAAATCCATATAAATAATTACCGGGGTCAGGAGTAATCCTGACCCCTTTTTAATTCTTAAAAATCAAAAATAAGC
>JAFNUQ010000221.1 GCA_017383945.1 Bacteroidales bacterium
GCTGGACAAAGAGCAATTTCCAGGTCGGCTTGAAGAACCAGTACATCAAACTCGACGAGAACAGCTACCTCGCCAGCCTCATCACGCAGACTCTGTCCAAAGGTGCCCTTCACGGAGATTATCTTGGCGCGTTTGTCAACTGGCATTTCTATAGTTTCGATGACTTCTATTTCCCTACCATAGGACAGAATCTCGAGATATTTGGATATTATGATTTCATCAAGTTTGGAAGGCCTGATTTCCACCCGGTAATCAAGTTAGGACTTAACTACAAACCAGTTATAAAGCTTTCTGAAAAGTGGTCTTTAATCCCAGAGCTATACCTTCGTTCTATCATCAACACAGGTATGAAGGTCGAGGCAAGCGGCACATATAAAGATCTTTCCGTACTGCACACCAACTTTGTAGGAAGCTCATTCCCAGGAAGATACACAGACACGCAGGTACCTTTCTTTGCGATAAACAACATCATCAACGCAGACGAGTACCTCAGTTCCCTCACTCTTGAGCTCAGATACAATCCATTTAAGAACCTATACCTGTCGGGTATGGCAGGCTTTGTGGAGAGCAACGATAACCTTGCAGTCCTTATCGGCCAGTTTAATCCAGATTACTTTGCTCTGGGAGCCCAAGCAGCATACCACACTCCAATCGGACCATTAAAGCTCAATCTTCACTGGTCTAACGTTCAGCAATGGGGTGCATACTTATCCGTGGGATTTGACTTCTAGACGGTATGTAAGATTTTTAAATCCCGGTTTTTCTACTATTCCTTCGAGGCGGAAGCCCAGCTTTTCGTAGGTCTTGCCCCCGTCGGGGTAAGACGCGTCAGCATAGCTCATCACATCGTCAGGCGACTTATCCTGGATGAATTGCTTCAGGCTGCGGCTCATCCCGCCGAGGATGCTCACATCTTCCAGCGAGGCATAACGCACCCATTCGTAGGAACTCACTACCCTATCGCCCTTGAGCCAGCGGCGGGCATTGGAAAAAGCAGAAACTCCCACCAGCGTGCCAGGCGGGAGAGATAGCTCGCCGCTGCCGGTTGTGCGTCTTACAAAGATGCCATAGCAATATCGGCAGCGAGTCGCTCCAAGTCTATGATATTGAGATAGAAATGCCGCAGCTACGGACCTGTCTATGCGACGTATTTCGCAGTTGCGGGCATATATGCTATGCTTCATCAGCGACAGCCTTATTATAGCAGTCGCGGCACAGCGGCTCGTAAACATCCTTCTCGCCCAGCAGCACAAGATCGCTGCTCTTTGAGAGGCGATGCGAATGGTTGGCAAGGTTGCCACAACGTACGCAGATTGCGTGAACTTTCTGAACATCTTCAGCCACAGCCATAAGTAGAGGCATCGGGCCAAACGGCACGCCCTTGTAGTCCGTATCAAGACCCGCAATAATCACGCGCACACCGCGGTTGGCCAGCTTCTGACACACCTCAACAAGTGAGGCATCAAAAAATTGAGCTTCATCTACACCTACCACCTGGACATCATCTCCGATCTCAAGCATAAGTGCAGGATCATTGATTGCCTGAGCGTTGATCGAGTGAGCATCATGACTCACCACATCAACTTCAGAATAACGTACATCTATAGCTGGTTTAAAGGTTCTGATTTTTTGATTGGCAAACTCTGCACGACGCAGACGACGGATGAGTTCCTCTGTCTTTCCAGAGAACATTGAGCCACAGACAACCTCTATGCAACCCGATTTTTTATGATTTTCAGAAAACATTGTTTAGATTTGTATTTGCGAGGGCAAAGATAGAATTTTTATCTAATGAGCACAACAAGAAAAGGCACTTTATACATAGTCCCAACTCCCGTGGGAAATCTCGAAGATATGACATTCAGAGCCATTAAGGTCCTGAAAGAAGCTGATTTAATCCTCGCTGAAGATACCCGCACCAGCGGTGTTCTGCTGAAACATTTTGAGATTGAAGGAAAGCTCTTGTCTCACCACAAATACAATGAGCATCAGACAGTTGGGATGGTCAAAGAGAAGATTCTTGCAGGTCGTAGCGTAGCCCTGATCAGCGACGCCGGCACTCCTGGCATTTCAGACCCGGGCTTCCTCCTCGCAAGAGCTTGCGCAGAAGAAGGCATCACAGTCAGCACACTCCCCGGCCCCACTGCCTGCATCCCTGCCATCGTATCCTCAGGTCTGCCTTGTGACCGCTTCAGTTTCCAGGGCTTTTTGCCTCAGAAGAAGGGTCGCCAGACCATTTTAAATAAACTTTCAACCCAAACAGAAACTATGATCTTTTACGAATCCCCAAGACGTCTTGTCAAGACGCTCGAGCAGATGGCCGAAGCCTTCGGCGAAGGCAGGCAATGCTGCGTGAGCAGAGAAATCTCCAAGTTGCACGAAGAGCACCGACGCGGCACGATAGCAGAAGTGCTCAGCCATTTCAAGGAATGTGAGCCTAAAGGCGAAATCGTCCTTGTCGTTGCCGGCGCCCCAGAGTTAAAGAAGGAGCACAAAAACAAGTATAAAGATTTCTCTAACGATGAAACAGAAGAGCAGTAGTCCCGCCTTTAAGGTCGGCGCTATCTGTCTCATTTTCCTCATCATAGGTTTTCAAGTGGCTTTGTTTGTGAGCAAGGCCGCTGCCTTGAAGATTGCCGCCAACAGAGACCACGCCGACACTGTCTATATCGTCAAGTATATTCAGCATCCTGAGTCTGCAAACGCCGACGCGGGCACAGTTGCGCCGCAGATTGATACCGTCCGCCGCGAAGCAGAGCATGCTCCCCTTGTGCAGGCAGCACGCGAGCGCACACGCAGGAAGGAAACATTCGCCTTCAATCCTAACACAGTATCGCAAAGCCAATTACAGCGGCTCGGATTTACTGAGAAGCAGGCTGCAGCAATCATTAAGTATCGTGAGAAAGGCGGGCGTTTCAGGCGCAAGAGCGATTTTGCACGCTCGTTTGTGGTCGCGGATTCGGTTTATCGGCGGCTGGAGGCCTATATCGAGATTCCGCTGCTTGATATCAACAAAGCGGATTCGGCGGCATTTGACGGCCTGCCCGGAATCGGTGGGTACTATGCCGCTCAGATGATCGCCTTCCGCGAGAGGCTGGGCGGGTATTCGCACATCGGGCAGCTTCTTGACATATATAATTTCGGGCAAGAGCGCTTTGACGGGCTCTCGGATCTGATCTTCTGCTCTCCGCCGGAGCCATATCCCCTCTGGACCCTGGATGCCGATGAGCTCCGGCAGCACCCTTATATCTCTAGTTATCAGGTGGCAAGAGGAATTGTGCGTTTCCGGGAAAATGTCCCCGCGGAAGAGCTCAGCGTGCAAGGACTCATTGATGCCGGAGTGATTTCATCCTCTCAGGGCGAGAAGCTGTCCAGGTGCGTGATTGAAGGTGGCTAAAAAGCAGGTATCAGCATTTGGCGCATAAGCTAAACTCCGCAAATCTTATAATATTTCAGGAGTCGACTCCACAAATCTTTTAAGATTTAAGGAATTTGTACAGATTTTACAGAACACAAAACATTGACTATAGAAATTTTTCCTCTGACATACAGCAACAGCTAATGAAGAATGCGATGCTAAAGAAGGCTTTCTTGAATGAACCACTTTTGGCATATGTTGAAAATATCAGCCGAGTATTGATTCAAAGAAATCGTCGGTATTCGGAAGAGAATAACTCATTTTACCTGGATCGGCATATTCAATGCCATTGTCCTGCAGTTCTTCGATGATTTCTTCGTGGAGTTCTGGCACCTCATTCTCAATAAAGGCGGACGGAATAGTTGGGGTCTTATAGAGCTGGCCCTTCTCTTTAAGGGCACAATATAGTTTGTAGATACTTTCGCAATCTAAATCACATTCGACCTCTTCTTTCTTGCCGTCTTTGGTTGTGACAGTAACAGTTCCTGGCTCCGGATCGCACCAGTCCATATCATTGA
>JAFNUQ010000018.1 GCA_017383945.1 Bacteroidales bacterium
ATGGTTAACTCAAATGTCTCTGGAGTATTTGGAGCCTTCTCTGGATCGGTAGTCCATACCCATACGTTCTCTGAAGGTGCATTCCAGGTATTCTCTAACTCACCACCCTCTGTTGAGTTTAACCACTATGCCTACGGCGCTATCGGTGAGTGGATGTTTACACATTGTCTTGGTATCCAGAGAGATGTAGAGAAGCCAGCCTACAAGCACATCCTCCTTCAGCCTAAGGTGGGCGGTGAGATGAGCAACGCAAGCGGTTACTTTGAGAGCCCATACGGAGTGATCTCAAGCTCTTGGGAGAAGACAGCTACAGGCTTTATCTACACTGTGACAGTTCCTGCAAATACAACTGCATCCCTCACACTCCAGGCTTCAGGCATTGACAAGGTCAAGGTGCTCAAGGGCGCAGAAGGCGTGGGTCCATTCCGTTCGCTCACAGGCAAGGTGATGTCAGAATTGAAGTCAGGTACCTATACATTTGAAGTAAATAATTAAGATATAGATGAAACAGTATATCGAGCAGAATAAGGATCGCTTCCTTGAGGAACTCTTTACTATTCTGAGGATTCCTTCAATCAGCGCAAAGTCAGACCATAAAGCGGATATGTATTTCTGTGCAGAGGCAATCGCCGACCTTCTGGTAGAGGCTGGAGCCGATGAGGCGGGCGTCTGCGAGACTATGGGTCATCCTGTGGTGTATGGTCAGAAGATTATAGATCCTAAGGCCAAGACAGTCCTTGTATATGGTCACTATGATGTGCAGCCGGTGGAGCCTCTTGAGAAATGGCATACCGATCCGTTTGAGCCGGTTGTCAAGGACGGCGCAATCTGGGGAAGAGGTGCCAATGACGACAAGGGTCAGCTGTTTATGCACATCAAGGCCTTTGAATTTCTGCTCGCCAGCGGACAGCTCCGCCACAATGTGAAGTTCCTCTTTGAGGGCGAGGAAGAGATCGGTTCGCCTTCGCTTCCAGCTTGGATCAAAGCTCATAAAAAGCTCTTGAAGTCGGATATCTGCCTCGTGAGCGATACTACTATGATCAGCGAGAAGGTGCCTTCTATCAACTGTGGTATGCGAGGTCTTAGCTACTTGGAAGTCAAGGTGATAGGCCCTAATAAAGACCTTCACTCTGGGCACTATGGTGGCGCTGTGGCCAACCCTATCCAGGTGCTCTGCGAGATGATTTCTTCGCTCATCGGCCCTGACGGCAGAGTGACCGTGCCGGGATTCTATGACGATGTCGTCGAGCTCTCGCGTGCAGACCGCAAGCTGCTGAGCAAGGCTCCGTTTGATATGAAGGAGTATAAGGAGTTCCTTGGCGTGGATGCTCTGCGCGGGGAGAAAGGCTATACTCCGCTCGAGCGCACCGGCATCCGCCCTTGTCTTGACGTGTGCGGCATCTATGGCGGCTATACTGGCGAAGGTGCAAAGACAGTGCTTCCGTCTGAGGCGACAGCCAAGATTTCGATGCGTCTGGTGCCTAACCAGCGCAGCAGCAAGATCACTAAGCTGTTTGCAAAGCACATCAAGAGCATCGCTCCTAAGTGCGTCAAGGTGGAGGTGATTGAGCGCGAAGGTGGCGACGGCTTCCTCATCCCGCTTGGCTCATCGGCCTACAAAGCGGCATCACGCGCGATTACGGAGGTCTACGGCATCGAGCCTGTGCCTTCTCGCGGCGGCGGCTCTATTGCTGTGCTTGCTGAGGTGCAGAAGATTCTGGGCATCGATCCGCTCCTGATGGGATTTGGCCTCGAGAGAGACACTATACATTCGCCAAACGAGAGCTATCTGCTCAAGCAGTTCTTCGGCGGAATGGAGTCTATCGCCAAGTTCTACGAGTACTGGGATTAATTAGATCTGAATATTATGATGACAGCTGCCTTTACGGGTGGCTGTCTTTTTTTTATGAATTTCTATAAATATTTATTGTTTTTCAATAAAAGGTACTATATTTGCATATCGTTTAACAATAAAAATTTATTGAAATGAAACTAAACAAAGGAATCAAGAGACGCACGATCGTCTATTTTTCAATCACTACACTAATCCTAGTATTCTATGCGATATCGTTGACTGTCAACCTGCCTGTGGGACTCAAACATCTGGATTGGAGAAACGCGGCCGGCAATGTGGCGATCGGCGAGATGGAAACCCGTGCTGATCATTATACGATCAGTCAGGAGGATGGTGGAAATGCGATCGTGATGGCGCGTGATGAAAACGGTGAAGCTACGGTAAAAGGCATGCCTCTCAAGCTGTTTGTCTATGGTGTCGGCGAGGATTTCCAGTTCCCTGAGCATCCTATGTTTAAGGCTAGCAACGCGATGCGCATCGTGAGCTATGTCTTGACCTTATTGCTTGTACTGTGCTTTATCTTTGTGCTGATCTTTACTATCAAAGGCTTCCGTAATGGATTGTATTTCAGCAGACTGCAGGTGGCGCTTCTGCGCTGGAGTGCGCTGTTTAGCTTCTTGCTTTTTGTGTCCAACGAGCTTTGCGCGAAGTTTCACATGCTGGCAATCGGCAATCTTTATGGAAAGACTTCGGATATAAAGCTTGCTACTACTTTCCAGATGGAGATTCAGGAATTTGTTATTCCTCTACTATTGCTGATTTTTGCAGAAATTATTAATATCGCACTTCGCCTCAATGAGGAAGAAGCGATGACTATCTAAACGGAGAACTATTATGCCTATTATAGTAAATGTAGATGTGATGCTGGCAAAGCGGAAGATGTCTTCCGGGGAGCTCGCGGAGAAGGTCGGAATCACTCAGGCAAACCTGTCCATTCTCAAGACCGGCAAGGCCAAGGCGGTCCGATTCTCAACTCTGGCGGCACTATGCAAGGCTCTGGATTGTCAGCCGGGAGATATACTTGAATATAAAGAGATTGACGATGAGTAGGAAGTTTTATTTATTATTGGTTCTTCTGCTTTGCGGATTGAAGATGTCCGCACAGGAGAGTGTGTTCTTTGCCCCGGATCCGGCAAATGCGCGCTGGTCCTATATTGAATATGACGCCGATGGTAATCAGCAAGCTGTTGCTTTTCAGTCGGTTGAGAAGATGGAAGGGGATGCGGTTAATGGTAAGGTGAGGATTCGCTTTGAGTTGGTAAAGCCGTCTGCCCCTAAAGATACGGTCAAGAGTATGGTGTTCTACCGTTTCAAGGACGGGGAGTATATGGTGGATATGAGTGCTTTGTTTGAAGAGGATTTTCTTGCTGACATTCTTGAGTCTGCCGCCAAGGAAGACTCTGAAGAGATGAGCGAGGAGAAGAAGAAAGAGGCGGTCGAAGCGATGAAAAATCAGATTAAGATATCTGGCGAAATCAGAGGCATTCCGCGCTATCCTAAGGTGGGCAAGCTTCCTGATTATGAGTTCCAGATGAAGTTTTCTATTATCAATATGAAGGTAAACGGCGAGCAGCGCAAGATCTCCCGCATAGAAAAACTTAGCACTCCGGCCGGTACGTTTGACTGCTTTGTCTTGGAAGAAACGGTCACCACCCGAGCAATGATGCAGAAGGAAGTGGAGAAGACCATCTCCTGGTATGCTCATGGCGTGGGTCTCGTCAAGGAAGCCAGCTATGACAAAAACGGCAAGCTCCAATCCTCTACCGTGCTGAACAGCATTAATTGGTAGCTCTATCGGCGCTACTTGGAGCAATCATATTGGTTTCTTGCAATGAGTCCCATCGTCATACGAAGGTTGATCTCCGATACGGGTATAAAAACAGGGGAGTCAGCCTGGCAGATAATCTGGTCAACGCCGAGATATCCTTCATAATGTCCTACAAGGCAATCAGATAGTATGGCGGTCAGGCTCTCGCGGATAGCATTCAGCGTGTCCCGTGGGATATATTCTGCAATCATATCTTCAATATCCTCGTTACTAGCGAGGATATTTCTGCTATAAGCACCGTTTCTGGACTCAAACTGTGAATAACCGATGAAATCAATGCCTTCTTGATGGCATTCGAAGAGCATGGCGCACTCCTTTATGATTTCAAAACGTCTCTCAACAATCACAGAGCTCTGTTTGTCAAGCGTCCTCCTGCACCATCCTTCGTCGCTCTCGGAAAGCCTTTCTCTGACAAAACGAATTCCTTTTCCGCTGCCAGATAGCGGCGACTTCAGCACTGCAGTGCCATTGGCTGCTATGAATGCCTCTATTTCACTGACACTCGAGGCAACAATTCGGTAATCCGGTCCAATGACTTGTAAATCCTCGCAGCTGAGGCGCGAATGCACATCCAAGGCAAATTCGCGCCTTGAGTGAGGCAGATATTCTGCTGCATACGGAAGCCTTTGATGAAGCCAGCATGGACTTCACCAAGCACTCGATCTCTACGAAGATCGCAGACAGTCTTGCCAGCGGAATCCC
>JAFNUQ010000222.1 GCA_017383945.1 Bacteroidales bacterium
AACACACGCGCACGCAGCGCAAAACTGAGAATTGCAGAGAAGGTATGAAGTTCTGGAAACTAGCTGACATAGGAGGTTTCTTCAGAAACAGCTTGACTGCCATATTGAAAGGAGAGTTTCTGCTCCGTCTCAATGTGGGCAAGTACTTCGTGCACATCTGCTTCACATTCTTTCTCTTTGCAATGACGATCTGGGTCAGCCTGGGCATTGAAAACACATTGGCAAAGGTAGAGGCTCAAAAGGCCGTAATCAAAGAATTGGAGATTGAACATTCTCAGAAGATTTATGAATATGCAACCCTCGGAAGACGAGGCAACGTGGAAGCCGAGCTTGAAAAAGCAGGATCCAAGTTGGCAAAGCCACAGGAACCGGCTATAAGATTGAAATAGGATGGAAAGCCAGAATACGACACCTCAGAAAAAGCGTGACAGGATTGGAGTAATCCTGTATGTCGCCTATGTACTACTTCTTCTCGGAGCGGTAGGTATCGTCATTAATATTGCCGGCATCCAGCTTTTCTACAATCCTGACCCTAAGATTATTACAGAACTGACCCCTCGCAATCAGGAAAGAAAGATTGACCCTAAACGCGGAGACATCCTTGATTGTAATGGCAAGTTGCTCGCAATCTCCTGCCCTAGCTATCAGCTGTATATGGATTGCACAGTTCTGAAAAGCAGCAACACTCCTGAGCAGGAAAAGATATGGCTTGAAAAAGCAAGAGCCCTCGCCAAGGGACTTGCAGCAGAGTTCCCTCAATACAAAAATGCCGACGAGGTATATAAACTGATTGTCACCAGCCGCAAGGATGGCAGAAAATATGTAAAGATCGGCACTGCAGTAGACCGCAACGGCTATAACCGCATCATCAAGCTGCCTTTATTTAACGAAGGTAGATACAAGAGTGGCATGCAGTGGGAGCAGGAAGACATCAGGCAATATCCATACGGCACGCTCGCGCGCAGAACGATAGGATTTGTGAGAAATAACAAGTCAAATGTGCGCAACACACACATCGGCCTTGAGGGCAAGTTTGATTATGTTCTCCACGGCAAGGAAGGCACAGAATACCTCAGACGCACAGATCACGGAAGAATCGTAAACAGTGATTCTACCACAGTCAATGCAGAAGACGGCATGGATCTGAGAACCACCATAAACATTGACTATCAAGAGATTGCCGATAAGGCTCTACGCGAGCAGATCGGAGAGGAGGAAGACCTTGAAGGTGCTTGCCTTGTGTTAATGGACACCAAGACCGGCGCAATCAGATCAATGGTCAACCTGGTCAAGGAGTCTGACGGATCATTCTCCGAGGTTCAGAATCTTGCTGTAGGACGCAAAGGCGAGCCTGGTTCTGTATTCAAGACCGTAACCTTGATGTCAGTACTCAATGATGGTTATGTAAAGAGCCTGGAAGAAACCTTCCCGGCAACCAACGGACACGTAGCCGGAACCAGCATCAGAGACAGCCATATCCCTGATTTTGCTAGAGAGCACAACACCAAGGAGATCTCCATATTGGACGGTTTCAAGATTTCATCCAACTATGTATTTGCAACCCTTGCGGTAAAATACTATGGCACAGAGAGCGGCACACAGAAGTTCCTTGACAACATCTATAGCTACAAACTTGGTGAAGCGTTTGAGTTTGACCTGGACGGCCTCCAGACCCCTACCATCCCAAGCCCTAAGACCAGATATTGGACCAATACTGACCTTGGATCGATTGCCTATGGATATAGTACCGGTGAGACTCCTTTGCACATCCTCACATTCTACAACGCTATCGCCAACAAGGGCAAGATGATGAAGCCTTACCTGGTTGAGAGCGTCGAGAAAGAGGGCAAAGTCAAGACCAAATATGGCCCATCTATCCTCAATGCAGCGATCTGCTCAAAAGCGGTAGCAGATACTATCACCAGAGCGCTCAAAGCTGTTACAGAGGATGGTACAGCACGCAGACTCAAAGGCGCAAAATGTACAGTTGCGGGAAAAACCGGAACCTCATTTGGAACCTTTGACAATGGCAGATATGAAGACGAGAACGGAAGACGCAAATATCAGGGTACGTTTGTAGGATTTTTCCCAGCCGAAGACCCGCAATATACAGTCATCTGTAGCGTTTATTCAAAGCCGACTCGCAAGAGTTTCCAGGGTGGCGGCATCCCGGCAAGAGCCATCAGGACACTGATTGATGAGGTTTACACTATTGACCCTTATTTCCAAACAAGCCTAAGAAGAGCAAGATAATGAAGCTTTGGGACATCATAAAAGATTGCGGCGTGATCTCTTTTAATGGAGATCGCGGCACTGACATCACTTCTATCACCAGTGACTCACGCAAGGTCACTGCCGGTTGCCTGTTCATCGCGATGAGCGGCACTAAGATAGATGGCAGGTCTTTTATTGAGCAGGCAGTAAAAGCGGGAGCCGTAGCCGTGATGGCGGAGGCTCCGGTTGAGCAGCCGGAAGGGTGCGAGAACCTTGCAATCGTGAGCGATTGCCGCTTTGCTGCAGCTATGGCAGCTGATTGCTTCTACGGCCATCCAAGCCGCGAGCTCAAGCTTGTCGGAATTACAGGAACCAACGGCAAGACCACCACCGTGACCTTGCTATACAATATGTTCAAGGCTCTCGGACACAAGTGCGGGCTGCTCTCTACAATTGCAAATTTTGTAGGAGACGAGCGCAGAGAGACCGTCAACACAACATCAGACCCGATTACAATCAATTCGCTGTTGCGAGAAATGATTGAGCGCGGCTGCGAATACTGCTTTATGGAAGTCAGCTCCATCGGAGTCGAGCAGAAAAGAGTGGCAGGGCTGCAATTTGCAGTCGGCATCTTCTCCAACCTGACTCACGACCACCTTGACTACCACGGAACATTTGCCGAATACCTGCGCTGCAAGAAGGCGTTCTTTGACACTCTCCCGGCCTCGGCCAAGGCTATAGTCAATATTGACGACCGCAACGGACTGGTGATGACGCAGAACACCAAGGCAGAAGTAATCACATATTCTTGCAGATGCGCATCCGACCACCGTTGCAAAATCCTTGAACAAGGTTATGAGGGCATGCTTCTCAGCATTGACGGCACAGAAGTCTGGTCACGACTCGTCGGCGGTCACAACGCATATAACCTTCTAGCTATCTACTGCACAGCTCTAGCGCTTGGCACAGACAGAGAGGAGGCACTGGTAGCGCTATCAACACTTCAGGCTGCAGCCGGTCGCCTTGAGACCATTTCCGGCCCTAAGGGTCTGACGGTAGTGATTGACTACGCACACACTCCGGATGCACTTGAAAACGTGCTCAAGACCCTGAGAGAAGTATCCGCAAAATCGGAACTCATCTGCCTCTTTGGTTGCGGAGGAGATAGGGATAAGACAAAGCGTCCTGAGATGGCTGCAATCGCACAGAAGTATGCTGACCGCATCTTCCTGAGCTCAGACAACAGCCGATCAGAACGCACAGAAGATATTATTGAAGATATCAAAAAGGGCCTTGACAATGCCGGATTGGCAAAGACAATCAGCATTGCCGACCGCAAGGAAGCCATCCGCACAGCAATATTGCTTGCACCACAAGGAGCAACAATCCTGCTGGCAGGCAAAGGACACGAGACATACCAGATTATTGGTCAGGAGAAGGCTCATTTTGATGAGAGAGAGATTGTAAACGAAGTATTTAAAAGTATACTATAATGATATATCACATCATAGACTTGCTTGAGAGACTGGGGATCGAGCTCCCCGGATCAGGACTCATGCACTATCAATCATTTAGAGCGATGCTTGCCGCAGTGCTCAGTATTCTGATTGCATTCCTTGCAGGCGGAAAGATCATCAAGTGGTTGCAGCGCAAGCAGATAGGAGAAACCATCAGAGATCTGGGCCTGGAGGGACAGATGCAGAAAAAAGGCACACCTACTATGGGAGGTATTATCATTTTGGTTTCCGTGCTTGGCTCTGCCCTGCTGACCTGCCGTCTCGATAGCATATATACTATCCTCCTGCTCGTCACCACAATATGGTGTGCGGGAATTGGCTTTGCAGACGACTACATCAAAGTATTCAAGAAGCGCAAAGAGGGTATGAGCGAGAAAGGAAAGCTCATCCTTCAGTTTGGCTTAGGCCTCTTCATTGCGCTGACAGTATGCATCAGCCCAACCATAATGAGCGATCAGCTCACGACAACAATTCCTTTTGTCAAAGCACACGAGTTCGATTATTCTTGGCTCTCGCCATTTAAAGGTCAGATGGGAGTATACTGCTCTTGGGGAATATATATGTTGATGATAATCGTCGTAATCCTCGCTTGCTCAAATGGCGCCAACCTTACCGACGGTATGGACGGTCTGGCAGCCGGAAACTCGGCAATAATTGGCGTAGCGATCGGTATCATGGCCTGGCTCGGAGGTGACGTTATTGACTCCAACTATCTCAACATCATGTACATCCCTGGTTCTGGAGAGGTAGCAATCTTTATGGCTGCATTTGTGGGTGCGTTGCTCGGATTTCTCTGGTACAACACCTTCCCTGCTCAGGTATTTATGGGAGATACAGGTTCATTGATGATAGGCGGCGTCATCGGAGTGAGTGCTATACTCATCCGCAAGGAGCTCCTTCTTCCTCTGCTTTGTGGCGTATTCTTTATGGAAAGCCTTTCAGTCATCATTCAGAGGACCTGGTTCAAACACACAAAACGCAAATACGGAGAAGGCAGAAGAGTATTCTTGATGGCCCCTCTCCACCATCATTATCAGAAACAGGGCATCCCTGAACCACGTATCGTTACTCGTTTCTGGATTATAGGAATTTTATTGGCAGTGGGCACACTTGCACTTTTAAAGATCAGATAGACAATGACTCAAGATAGAAAAAGAATAGTAGTACTTGGTGGCGGCGAGAGCGGCGTCGGCGCAGCTGTGCTCGCAAAGGTAAAGGGTTTTGATGTTTTCCTTTCTGATCAGAAGACCTTAAAGGAAGAATATCTGAACACGCTCAAGCAGTGGGAAATCGCCTACGAAGAAGGCGGTCACAGCAGCGAGCTCATCCTCAATGCTGACGAAGTCATCAAGAGCCCGGGTATCCCATCTACTGCACCAATGGTTCAAGCCATCAGAGAGAAGGGCATCCACATCATTTCGGAGATAGAATTTGCGTCCCGCTATGACAACGCAAAGAAGATCTGCATTACAGGTTCCAACGGAAAGACAACAACTACCTCGCTGATCCATTATCTTCTCCAGGACGCAGGCCTCAACGTCGGCTTGGGAGGAAACATCGGCACAAGCTATGCCCTCCAGGTGGCTACTCAGAAGCACGACTATTATGTGCTTGAGATCAGCAGTTTCCAGCTTGATGATTGTTACGAATTCCGCCCTGACATTGCAATCATCACCAACATAACTCCTGACCATCTGGATCGATATAACCACAAGATGGAGAATTATGTCAAGGCAAAATGGCGCATCACCCAGAATATGCGTGAGGAAGATTGCTTTATCTTCAACTCAGATGATGCAATCACCATCGATAGCCTTAGCCAGATTGTACTCAAAGCCAAGATGCTGCCATTTACACAGAAAGGCATCGTAGAGCAGGGTGCATTTGTGAGCGAAGACAAGATGGTTGTCAGATATGAGCAGGACGAGAGCTGGATGTACCTCAACGAGCTCGCACTTGGCGGCAAGCACAACCTATATAATTCGATGGCAGCAGCGCTTGCAGCAAAGGCCAGCGGTATCAGCAACGAAGTGATCCGCGAGAGTCTGATGAGTTTCAAAGGCATAGAGCATCGTCTTGAAAAAGTGCTGAGCGTGGGAGATGTACTTTATATCAACGACTCTAAAGCAACCAATGTAGACGCAGCTTGGTATGCTCTTGAAGCGCAGACAAGGCCCGTAGTATGGATTGTCGGGGGCACAGACAAAGGCAACGATTACTCTGTCCTTGGCGAGCTTGTAAAGCAGAAAGTCAAGGCGATCGTGTGTCTCGGAGTTGACAATAGCCGCATACACGCAGCCTTTGAAGATATAGTAGGCAAAGACAATATCGCAGATACACTCTCGGCAGAACAGGCAGTACTTAAAGCCTCAGAATTTTCCGCTGCGGGAGACGTGGTACTTCTGAGTCCTTGCTGTGCAAGTTTTGACCTCTTCAAGAACTACGAGGACAGAGGTCGTCAGTTTAAGGATGCTGTAAGAAAATTATAAAGAGATGAGCAACAAGAAGAAGGGTACGTTTTGGAATCTCATTGACCGCCTTGAAGGAGACAAGGTGGTCTGGATAATTGTGCTCCTGCTCTTCCTGTTCTCTATCGTGTGTATGTTCTCATCGACATCTCGTCTTCTTAGAGGAGATGCCACAAGACTAGAGATTGTAGCAGATCAGTTTTTAGCTGTCGGCTTCGGCCTCGCGGTAATAATCGGCCTATACAACATAAAGAATATCAAGGTATTCCGCGTGGGAGCAATGCTCGGATTCCCACTCTCCTTTATCCTACTGCTACTGCTTGACACTCACGCCAATCTTGGATTTATCAAGGCTATCGAGCTCAACGGAGCATACCGTATCCTTGCTGTGCCAGGACTTCAGATCCACGTATTTGAGGTGGTTAAGGTAGCAATGATCCTATACCTTGCATGGGCGCTGGACTCATCAAAAAGAGGCTTGCTCAAGCTAGGAAATCTGAGCAAACAATGGCTCAAGGTACTGTTTATCTATGCGCCTTTCCTGATTATCTTTATGATGATTATCCCGGGCAGTAATTCAAGTGCTTTGGTAATCGGTGGAATTATGTTTGTCACCATCCTTCTCGGTGGTGGAAACTTCAAGGATATGGCCATCCTTGCCGCTGCCGGATGCATTGCTCTTGGAATATGCGTGGGTATTTTCTACATTTCAGGTGGAAATTATATGAGGCGCATCGGAACGGGCGTAAACCGCATTTTTGAAGATCAGGACTGGGAGAAGCAGTTCTTGAGTTCAGGCAGGGGCACAGTAAAATGGCAAGAGGCTCTTGATGAAATGAGACAGCCCGTCAGTGCCAAGATTGCCATCAAGGAAGGCGGCATCATCGGCAAGGGTCCGGGACAGAGCACACAGAGATATGTTGTCCCAGACATCTCTGAGGACTATATGTATAGCTTCATCATTGAAGAATACGGAATACTTGGCGGAATAGCTGTGATCTGCCTTTACTTGTCACTGCTCGCCAGAGGCTCGATCATTGTGAGAAACTGCGGCTCAGACAGCTTTGCAAAGCTCAGCGTAGCGGGTCTGTGCCTGCTCATCACGGGACAAGCTTTCCTGCATATGTTTGTCAATGTGGGAATAGGTCCTATGACCGGCCAGACATTGCCGATAATCAGTCACGGAACCAGCGCATTGCTGTGCTTCTGCGTTGCATTTGGCGTGATACTCTCCATCAGCAGAATCGCCGTGAGACGCATCGCCAAGGAAACCTCTGCAGCAGAGCCACTTATGCACATGCACGAAGTTAACGCCAGTCTTTCAGATCTGGACGCTTTTGAATCAGGAAAAATGGACGAATACAATGAAATATAAAAAGATAAGAGCAATAATCAGCGGCGGCGGCACTGGCGGACACATCTTCCCAGCGGTTTCAATTGCCAGCAAACTCAAGGAACTCAATCCAGAAACTGAGATCCTCTTTGTTGGTGCGGAAGGCAAGATGGAGATGGAAAAAGTACCGGCAGCCGGGTTTGAGATTATCGGACTGCCTATGGCAGGTCTGCAGCGCAAACTCAATCTTAAGAACATCATTCAGAATCTTAAGTTGCCGTTTAAACTGATTTCAAGCGTATGCAAGGCTGGTCGCATCATTGACCAGTTCAAGCCTGATATCGCTATCGGCGTTGGAGGATTTGCAAGTGCTCCCCTGCTCTATATGGCAGGCCGCAAGGGCATCCCTACCCTCATTCAGGAGCAGAATGGATTTGCCGGGCTCACCAACAAACGCTTGGCGTCCAAGGCTGGAAGCATCTGCGTAGCCTACGAAGGTATGGAGAAGTTCTTCCCAGTAGAAAAGATCTGCATGAGCGGCAACCCTATCCGTGCCAATATTCACCCATACACCGATGAGGATAAGGCGGAAGGCCTGAAATACTACGGGCTGAATGCTGACAAGAAGCACATCCTCATCGTAGGAGGCAGCCTCGGCAGCGGCACACTCAACGCAGCAATGAGGAAGTGGATTGAGGACGGATGTCCGGGAGGCGAAGGAGTGGAAGTGCTCTGGCAGTGCGGCAAATACTACAAGGCAGGCATAGATGCATTTATGCAGGGCAGGCAGTTGCCAAATATCAAATACAGCGATTTCATCGGAAGGATGGACCTGGCGTATGCGCTTAGCGACGTGGTAATCAGCCGCAGCGGTGCGTCTTCGATCTCCGAGATCTGTGCTATTGGCAAAGCCTCTGTGCTTGTGCCTTCGCCAAATGTGGCGGAAGACCATCAGACTCATAATGCGATGGCTCTGGTGCGCAAAGATGCAGCATTGATTGTAAAGGATGCAGAAGCCGTAGAGAAGCTGCTCCCTACTACACTTGAACTGCTTGCCGACCAGAAGAAGATTGAGACAATTGAGCAAAATGTACTGAAGCTCGCTCTTCCAGATGCAGCTCAGACAATTGCAGATGAAGCATATAAACTGATATGACATATAAATACGTATATTTTATCGGTATTGGCGGTATTGGCATGAGTGCCATCGCCCGTTACTGCGCCTTCAAGGGCTACGAAGTAAGCGGTTATGACCGCACACCTTCTCCTCTGACTGCAGAGTTGGAGAAGGAAGGTATTTCTGTGCACTATGAAGACAACTACGACTATATCCCTAAGGATGTCAAGGAAACGCTGGTAATATATACACCGGCTATCCCTAGTGATATGGGAGAGCTCTGTTATGTGAGAGAAAACGGCTACAAGGTCGTAAAGCGATCTCAGATGTTAGGAGAGCTCACACGTGGAGAAAAGTGTTTTGCAGTAGCAGGAACTCACGGCAAGACCACCACTTCCACAATGATCGCCCACATCCTCACCGACAGCGGCAAAGGTTGCTCGGCCTTCCTCGGCGGCATTTCCAAAAACTATGGAACAAATATGCTCGTGCACGAGGGAAAGAACGTGGTGGTAGAAGCAGACGAGTTTGACAGATCGTTCCATCAGCTCCACCCTACCATTGCAGCGATCACATCAATCGAGCCGGACCATCTTGATATCTATGGAGACTTTGCTCACGTACAGGAAGCATTTGACATCTTTGCTTCTCAGGTCAAGGAGACAATTATCCTCAAACACGGATTTTATCTTGACAGGACCAGACTTGAGGCAAAGGTATTTACATACCACATGAGCGAGCCTATGGCCGACTTCCACGCCGACAATCTCAAGCTCGACGAGCAGGGATATTATCACTATGACCTTGTCTACCCTGGTGGCATACTAAGCGATATCAAGGTTGGAGCACTCGGCTGGATCAATGTAGAGAATAGCATTGCTGCTGCTGCAGTGTGCTTGTGCAGCGGGCTGGATGCACAGAAAGTGAGAACTGCCATCGGAAGCTTCCAGGGCGCAAAGAGACGCCTTGACTGTCAGGTAAACAATCCTGGTGTTGTCTACATAGACGATTATGCTCATCACCCTTCCGAGCTCAGCAGCGCCATATCCTCAATCAAACAAGTATTTGAGGGAAAGAAGATTACAGGCATCTTCCAGCCACACCTATTTACCCGTACTCGCGATTTTGCCGCTGACTTTGCCAAGTCGCTTAGCCTGCTTGACAAGCTCATCCTGCTGGATATCTACCCTGCCAGAGAAGAGCCTATCGAGGGCGTGACTTCAGAGATGATTTTCAAAGATGTCACCTGTGCAGAAAAAGTGCTCATCAACAAAACAGAGCTTATGAGCTATCTGGCAGATGAGGATATCGAAGTGCTTGTAACACTCGGTGCCGGAGATATTGATAGATTTGTTGAACCC
>JAFNUQ010000223.1 GCA_017383945.1 Bacteroidales bacterium
AGCTCACACCAAGAACCACAATAAGAAGCACTGCAAACCACTGCTTAGGGAATACAGGAAGAAGGAATGCAAAGCTGAGGTGGCATACGATCATAATGATAGAGCCAAGCATCAGCATGCTTGCGCCTTTACCTTTGCGGTCAAGGAAGATTCCAAGAAGCGGAGTCAAACCCATAGCAAGAAGAGGGAAGCAGCTGAAAAGTCTTGCAGCTGTAGTCGCATCAATACGCAAAGTCTCCTCAAGGAAGTTAGGAGCGTACTTCTGGAATGGGAAGATAGCACTATAATAGAGCACGCAGAGAAGAGCTACAATCCAGAACATCTTGCTCTTGAAGATTGCACCAAGATCTCTAACGTGGAACTCATCCTCTGGCGATTTCTCTGCTGTTGCGATACCTGCTTCGATGAGCTGTGCATCAAATTTGCGGTCCATCACACCAAAGATGATGAAGTTGATAAGGCCGATAGCAAGGAGAGCACCACAGAAACCTACCGGAGCAACGATTGACTGGTTAAACGCATTTGAGATCATAGGCGACAACCACATCGCTGCAAACACGCCCACTCTGGCGATTGCCATCTCAAGACCCATCGCGAGAGCCATCTCCTTACCCTTGAACCACTTAGCAAGAATCTTAGAGACGTTGGTACCCTGCATCTCACAGCCGCAGCCAAACACCATAAAGCCGAAGCAAGCCATCTTTGCGCTACCTGGCATCTCAACCCACCAGCTGTTGAGCCAGTTGCAGAACGAAGTTGCCTGGAACCATTCGCTGATACCGACAAACTTGATCGCAGCGCCGGCAATCATCAGACCGGCAGAGAGGACACCTGAAAATCTCACACCGAGTTTATCGAGGATCATACCTGCTACGATGAGGAATCCCATCACGCAGATAATATACTCTGAACCGGCATAGAGACCATATACTTTACTGCTCCAACCAAGATTTGCTTCAACAAGCGACTTGAGTGGAGACATTACATCCACAAACATATAGGCGAAGAACATCATCAACGCC
Source organism: Bacteroidales bacterium (assembly GCA_017383945.1). Lineage (GTDB taxonomy): Bacteria > Bacteroidota > Bacteroidia > Bacteroidales > UBA932 > Cryptobacteroides. Next base: position 1,023 of record JAFNUQ010000223.1, read on the forward strand.
ACAAGTCCAAGAACCGACCATCTTGCTACGGCCGAGTCATTTATAAATTTTTTAGCAGTTGTCATAATCTGTTTTGCTTATTAGAACGGGAGATCATTAGAAGGATCATCAATCTCAATATCCATTGTCATCGGCGCCGAAGACGATACAGGTGCCTGATAGCTAGGCTGTTGAGGAGCAGGAGCTGGCGCCTGATAGTTAGGCTGCTGAGGTGCAGGAGCCTGGTAGCTAGGCTGCTGATAGCTGTTCTGCTGATATCCGCCAGCTGGCTGATAACCACCTTCAGAAGCCTCTCTTCTACCGAGAAGCTGAAGGTTATCAACATTGATTTCTGTAGTATACTTCTTAACACCGGACTGATCTGTCCAGCTTCTTGTACGGATGCGACCTTCGATATATAGCTGAGTGCCTTTCTTTACATATTTTTCAACTACTTCTGCAGACTGGCCCCATACCACGATATTGTGCCATTCTGTATTTTCACGAAGTTCTCCATTTCTGTCTCTATATCTCTCAGATGTTGCGAGAGTGAAACTTGCGACTTTTCTTCCTTGGCTACCAGCGCCATTTCCATCAAGGTAACGTACTTCA
>JAFNUQ010000224.1 GCA_017383945.1 Bacteroidales bacterium
GTCGCCGTGGGTGTCCCTTCCAAGAACCTTATATTTGCCCCAGCGACGCACTTCATACATAGGACGGTCCTCTGCGTTGACCTTATCCTTGATGCCTTCCGAGAGTTCCTTACTGCAGATGAGGATGCCGTCAGGACTTGCAGCAATGATGGCATTGTCGATGCCGTCGCAGTAGATAGGAGTAGATAGCTCATTGACTATGTGAGTGTTATTGCAGTTATCTCCCATTTTTGCGTTGCCGATGACTGGCTCATGGAGTACTTCAGAGAGGGTGTTCCAAGTGCCGAGGTCCTTCCACTCTCCTTGGTATGTAACTACTGCAATATTGCTTGCTTTCTCTACAACCTCATAGTCAAAGCTGATTTTAGGAAGCTCGTTGTACCTCTGTTGCAGCTCTTCGTAGCTGGATACATTGAGGTACTTATCTACTATATCAAGGAGATAGCCTAGACGGAATGCAAAGACGCCTCCGTTCCAGAGCGCTCCTTCGTCCAGAAGCTTTACTGCAGTTGCCACGTCCGGCTTTTCTGTAAATCTGACTACCTTCTGATATCCGTCAAACTCTTGTCCCGGGATGATATATCCAAACTTCTCAGAAGGGTAGCTTGGCTTGATGCCCATCAGCACAAGATCTGCTGCTCCGGCCTTGACGCATGCGCACATTCTAGCGATAGTCTCAAAATATGCGGTTTCTGTATATGGGTCGCAAGGCATCACCACTACAACTTCATCCTTGCTGCAACCCTTAGACTTGCTGAGGAATACAGAGGCGAGTGCTATTGCCGGGAAGGTGTCTCTTCTGCAAGGCTCAAGGACCACGCCGACATCCTCTCCTAGCTGGTTGAAAATAGTATCTCTTTGTGTGAGGTTTGTTGCAAGATTGATCTCGCAATCAATGCCGCTCTCTTCTATCTGTCTGGCAACTCTCTGAACCATAGACTCTTTCTCTCCGTTGGGTGCAGAGAGGAGAGGTAGAAACTGTTTTGATCTGGTCTCATTGGATAGCGGCCAGAGTCTCTTTCCAGAACCGCCTGAGAGTAGTATTATCTGTGTCATATTGGTAAAATTACTAATTATTCTTTAATCATTGTCCAAAAGCTGAGTTTTAGTTGAGATAAAAAACTTTCCAACTAAAAAAACAGCAAAAATCCTGCAATCTTTTTTATCAAACGATACAAGCAAAATACTTGCCTGATATCTTTGCATCAAAACCATACTTAAACTATGTCTTATTTTTCGCGCATTTCTAGAGGCCCCAAGGCGTCATTCTTCATTTTTAGCTTGCTTTTACTCTTATCTGGCCTGTGTGCTTCGTGCGCGAGGCAGATGGATCCTGTGCCAGAGCCACCAGTTTTGGAACCGGTACAGGATTCTGTCTGCTTTCTTGTTGCCGTGGATTCTGCGGCATTTCCTGTCCGAAGCCTGGACGTGCTGGTCTATTCCTCCGAAGGTACTCAAGACCTGGAAGCCCACCGAAGACTGGAAGGTCATTCTGTAGAGCAGGATATTAAAATCAATCTATTAAAAGGAGAGAAAAAGCTAGTAGCTGTTGCCAACAGCAGCAGGCCTCTCAATCTCGCATCACTGTCTCGCTACGATGGGGCCAAGGCGCTGAGTTTTGAGTTTAACGAGGACGATAAGAGCTTTCCTCTGATGAGTGCGGAGGCAGATTTTAAAAACAATAAAGCAGAGCTGAAATTTCACGCGTTGAGAGGCTATGTGATGCTCTCTTCCATCAGTAATGGTCTGGATGATTATGAGCTCCTGGAAGAACCACGAGTGAGACTTAGATTTATAAATAATAGTGCTAAGATTCTGCAGTTCAAAGACTTCTATCCTACTGAAATGCTGGATTATGGCCCGTGGACAGACCTTCCCTATGATATCGGTCTCTATCCTCAAGAGCCAGGAACTGTGCTGTATTGTTTCCCAAACAGCACTGCAGCAGCCTACAGCACTTCAAGTACCCAGTTTGAGTTTGAGTGCAAGGTCTTGGGTGAAGTCTGCAGCTATTTAATAACACTTCCTGCCATAGAGAGGTCGGACACTGTCCGAGTGGAACTCTCCGTGGCAGGAAGATATGATTATTCAAGCCGTGTGACGGCTGTGACTGCTAGTACTTTACAGAAACAGCTTCTGCAAGTGCCTGCTCAGATGAAACAGGGACTACAGTGAAGCTGAAGCTCTGAGGCTCTGCGGTATTGATGATATACTTAGGGTTTACACCTGCACCCCAAGAGTTATCTCCACCTACACCCATCATCACCTTGTCGATACAAAGCTCTACAAAGTTGCGAGGCTTGATGTCATTGATGTGAGTCTGACGGCGTCCGTTGGTTACATCAACATCCTGGTTGTTGTAGTAGTTGATCTGTACAGGGTTTGAGCTCTCGCCAGAATCAAAGTCTTCTACGCTGTTTCTAAGTGCGTTAAACTCGATTACTTCGTCAGCGATCACTACGATGCCCTTGCCAGCCTCATTGCTGAGTGCTACATATCTCACATCAGTTCTATGACCGTTTTCCTGAGGTCTCACATACTCAAAGTACATATCCTCAGCAGTAGTCTTGTAAAGAGCAATATCAGAGCCGGTCTTGCGGTCCCAATAATTGTCTACATTACCACGGCCAAAGTATGTAACATTGTGATAGTCAGCAGGAACTCTGAGTCTGAGACCGAGTCTAGGAAGAGTAGGGATGTTCCAGCGGTCCTGGCTTGCAGGTACTGCTCCAAGCTCTGCGCTCACCTTGAGGATACCGTTTGGAAGGATCGTATAGACTACAGTGTAGCTGCTTCCTACCTCGCCGAGATCATATACAGCAGCGACAGTAACGCCCTTGCTGCTCTTCTTGACCTTGAGCTCAGAGACATTGAAGTTCTTTGACGCATCTTTCCACATCTTAGAGCGGATAGGAAGACGGTTGCCGTAGTCATTGTCTACAGGACCTCTCCAGAAGTTAGGCTGGAAACCAAAGCCCTCGCTGATATACTCAACGCCTGCTACCTTATATGAATCCACAACACCTGTTGCCTTGTTGAAACTCCACTCTACAACGCCTTCTACTGTCACAGTTACGCCCTCAGCAGTCTCGTTCACGTTAAACTTAGCCTTGCCAGGGTCAGCTGCAAGTGCCTTAGGACCCACTGCAGGAAGAGCAAACTGCTCAGTGCCCACAACATGTCCCACAGGAAGACCAAGCTTAGCTTCGCGAATCTTAGCATATACATTGAGATGATACTCAACGCCAGCCTTGAATCCGTCGTAATTTACAGGCACAACTACTTCGCCGCTCATCTCAGGAGCGATGTCAGGAGATGCAATCTCGCCGCTTGCCACAACTACTCCGTCTGCAAGAATCTCGTAGCTGTAGTCATAGGCCGAGAGGTTTGTAAAGAAGTGTCTGTTAGTTACTTTGAGCTTGTACTCAGCTGCGTCAACCATCTCAAAGAGGAAGTTCTGATATACTTTTTTTACCTCTACAAGAGCAGGATGAGGTGTGCGGTCAGGACTCACGAGACCATTGCAGCAGAAGTTTCCGTCTGAAGGAGTCTGGTAACCGAAGTCGCCGCCGTAGGCCCAGAAGTCACCCTTCTCAGCGTTCTTTGTCCATACGCCCTGGTCTACCCAGTCCCAAACATATGCGCCCTGCATACGTCTAGAATTGTAGATTACATTCCAGAGGTCGATGAGGTTACCGTTACTATTACCCATCGCGTGAGTGTACTCACAAGCAACATAAGGCTTGTTGATAGGGGCTGCATCGGTTCTGATGAGACCCATCTCTGTAGGGTACATAGGCCACTGGATGTCAGTATCCCAATCCACACCTGCGCCACCATAGACGATAGGACGCATCTTCTCTCTTGATCTCATCCAGTTATATGACTCATAGAAGTTGCTGCCGTGGCTGCACTCATTACCCATAGAGAAGATGACAACGCAAGCGAAGTTCTTGGTGCGCTCATACATATTCTTCTGTCTCTCCATGTGCAGAGGGAGGCAAGTAGGGTCAGCTGCAAATCCTCTCCATCCGTGGCTCTCTACGTTTGCCTCGCTGCAGACATAGAAACCATACTCGTCACAGAGCTCGTAGAAACGGCGCTGCTGTGGGTAGTGAGATGTGCGGATTGCGTTGATATTGTGCTTCTTCATCAGCTCAAAGTCCTTGATCATAGTCTCCTCGTCAAGCACGTGAGCGTTGTATGGATGATGCTCGTGGATGTTTACACCCTTGATCATCACTCTCTTACCGTTGATATACCAGTTGGTGCCCACGATAAATGAGCTGCGGAAACCTACCTTTGAAGATGTGTACTCTATTGTTCCGTCAGGGTTTGTGATCTGAAGTACAGCAGTATAGAGCTTAGGATCTTCTGCGCTCCAAGGCTGTACGCCCATCACTGTGTGCTCAAAGTGCACAAATTCGCCTGCTTCAAGGCCGCCTTCTGTCGGCTTGATAGTTGCTTCCTTGCTCTCGCTCCAGATGCTCTTGCCACTAGGGTCGAGGAGGCTGAGGGAGAGACCTACTGTGCCGGTAGTGCTGCCAAGGTTGGCAAGCTTCACCTTATAGTCGAGTACGCCGTTCTTAAATGTAGCGTCGAGCGGTGAGTCAATTGCGATGTCGCGGATGAGTACGTCTGGACGGGCTGTGAGGTATACGTCTCTCTCGATGCCGCTGATGCGCCACATATCCTGGCACTCATAGTAACTTCCTGTAGACCAGCGGTGTACCTTGAGTACGAGGAGGTTGTCGCCCTCCTTGAGATATGGAGTGATGTTAAATTCTGCTGGGTCTTTTGAATCCTCGGTATAACCTACTTTCTGCTCATTGACATATACCCAGCATGCAGATTTTACACCGCCAAGCTGAAGGAATATCTGGCGACCATCCCAATCCTGAGGTACAGAGAAGTTGAGTCTATATACACCTCCTGGAATCTTCTCAGGGAACTCAGGAGCTTTCTTTGCACCTGTGTTAGGGTCCATCTCAAAAGGTGAGTTGACATAGATAGGTGTGCCGTATCCCTGGAACTCCCAGTTTGAAGGCACTTTGATGCGGTCCCATGCAGAGTCGTCAAGATCCGCAGCGTAGAAATTCTCAGGAAGGTCATTGAAGTCCTCCGCAAAGCAGAAGTTCCACTCGCCGTTGAGAAGCTTGTAGTACTCTGAGTTGGAATAATTGTTTTTGAGTGCTCCGTCTCTTGTGCCATAGAGCATATAGTCTGCCTTGGCATACTCTTTATTCAAGGCAGGGATACTGCGGTCCTTCCACTCGTCCTGTGCAGATGCTGCCACGCCGAGAGTCAGAACGCTCATTGCAATTGTTAGTAATCTTTTCATATTCAATTATTTCATCATTTTTCTAAGAGGGAGTTTTTTGAGGCTCTTGATGCCTGTCACCACGCTCTGTGCGTTGCGGTGTGCACCTTCGAGCGAAGAGTGGCCGTGATCGCGCTGATAGTGAGCATCAATCTTCTCTGGAGAGAGTTTCTCAAGCTTAGCTGCTGAAATCTCGTTGAGGTCGATGAAGTATGCACCTGTCTGCTCTGCAGCCTCGATTGCCCATGGCTTATAGCGGGTGTCGCGAGAGAATTTGCCAGTCTCCTTGTCAATCCATTTGCTAGGAGTAATGCTCATCACGATAGGAGTTGCAC
>JAFNUQ010000225.1 GCA_017383945.1 Bacteroidales bacterium
CAGACAAGAACCGCTTTAAGCCTGTGATGACAGAAGCAGAGCAGGAGGAACTCCAGAAGGAAATCCAGAAGCAGGTGAAGGAAACCTATGCAAAAATGAACGAGGGCAAGAAGAAAAACAACTTCGGAGCCAAGTATCGTAAGGAGAAGAGAGAAGCTGCTGCTCAACGTACTCAGGAAGAGATGGCAGAAGCTGCAGCTGAAAAGAGCATATTGAGAGTAACAGAGTTTGTGACAGTTAACGATCTCGCAACTTTGATGGACAATATGCCTGTAGTGAAGGTCATCGGCGCTTGTATGAGCCTTGGTCTGATGGTATCTATTAACCAGAGACTTGATGCTGAAACTCTTGTTCTTGTAGCTGAGGAGTTTGGTTATAAGGTAGAGTTTGTCACAGCAGAGATCTCTGAAGAGATTTCGCAGTCAGAGCAGGTGGACAAGCCTGAGGATCTCATGCCAAGACCTCCAATCATCACTGTGATGGGTCACGTTGACCACGGTAAGACTTCGCTTCTTGACTATGTGCGCAAGTCAAATGTGATTGCCGGTGAGGCAGGTGGTATCACACAGCATATCGGTGCATATAATGTAAAGCTCTCTGATGGCCGTCGCATCACATTCCTCGACACTCCGGGACACGAGGCCTTTACAGCGATGCGTGCTAGAGGTGCTCAGCTCACCGACCTTGCAATCATTATTGTTGCTGCTGACGATGCTGTGATGCCGCAGACTATTGAGGCTATCAATCACGCCCAGGCAGCCAATGTGCCAATGGTATTTGCAATTAATAAGATGGATAAGCCAGGAGCAAATTCTGACACAATTCGCCGTCAGCTTTCAGAGATGAATATTCTCGTTGAAGACTGGGGTGGAAAGTACCAGTGTCAGGAGATCTCCGCTAAGCACGGTCTTAATGTGGACAAGCTTCTTGATAAAGTGCTTCTCGAGACTGATATTCTTGAGCTCAAGGCAAATCCTAATAAGCCTGCAATCGGTGCTGTAATCGAGTCTTCACTTGATAAGGGTAGAGGATACCTTGCAACTGTACTCGTGCAGGAGGGAACACTTCGCCAGGGCGATATGATGCTTTGTGGAAGCTACTATGGCCGCATCAAGTCTATGTTCAATGAGCGTGGACAGAAGGTGACTGAAGCTGGTCCATCAACTCCGGTTTCTGTGTTGGGTCTTAGCGGTGCTCCTGCAGCAGGTGAGAAATTCAACATTATGTCTGATGAGAGAGAAGCAAAGAGTATCGCAGCTAAGCGTGAGCAGCTTCTTCGCATCCAGGGCATCAAGACTCAGAAGCATATGACTCTTGAAGAGATCGGTCGCCGAATTGCTATCGGTAACTTCAAGGAACTCAATATTATCGTTAAGGGTGATGTGGACGGTTCTGTAGAGGCGCTCTCGGATTCGCTCATCAAGCTCTCAACTGAGGAGGTTAAGGTTAATGTTATCCACAAAGCTGTGGGTGGAATCTCTGAGTCAGACGTGCTTCTCGCAGAGGCATCAGATGCTGTGATCGTTGGTTTCCAGGTACGTCCTACTGTTGAGGCTCGTAAGGCTGCAGATAGAGAGGGTATTGAGATCCGTCTGTACTCTGTGATCTACGACTGTATCAACGAGGTTAAGGATGGTATCGAGGGTATGCTTGAGCCAGAGAAGAAGGAGGAGGTTATCGCAACTGCCGAGGTTAAGCAGACATTCAAGATTTCTAAGGTAGGTACAATCGCCGGATGTATTATCCGTGATGGTAAGATGATTCAGAAGTCTAAGGCTAGACTTATCCGCGACGGTATCGTAATCTATACCGGTGAGCTCAGCTCGCTTCAGATCGGTAAAGACTCTGTTAAGGAAGTTTCTGCCGGCAAGGAGTGTGGTATCGGCATCGCTGGATATAACGATATCAAGCAGGGTGATATGATTGAGGCATTCCAGATTATTGAGGTCAAGAGAACTCTCTAATCTGGGGCCTTCCCCATAAACACAAAAAAGAGCGACCTTGATGGCCGCTCTTTTTTGATATTACTCAATTTACTCTTCCATCCGTAAAACCACCTCCCGTGTGCGCTGAAGGCTGTATTTACACACAAGTGCATCGTTAATGCGCCTCCTGTGTGCGCCGGGAGCCCTCTCCGCACACCAGAACCAGTTGTTGTTGCGGAAGGCAACTGGCTCCGACCGGGTACGGCCTTCGGCCTATCCTTCCCAGCCTGTCGGCCGGGCCCCTTCCGCTCACGAGTCGCGGACGACTACGCCCGCCTGAAGCCAGTTGTCATTCCGCTCCCTATTGCTTTTTCGTAATTATTTTCTATCTTTAGAGAAAATAGTTGCGCTATGAGACGATTCCCACGATTTCTATTGCCGATAGCGCTAATGATAGTGCTATCGTTGGGTGCTTCTGCACAAGATGCACCGATCTACCAAAGGGGCTACACTGTCACTGAAAACACTATGCCTCCTTCTCCTGAGCCGGCGTCTGCCGTCAAGTATGCAGATG
>JAFNUQ010000226.1 GCA_017383945.1 Bacteroidales bacterium
GGAGCAAAGATTGTCACATCTTTCATCTTTACATAATCACACTTGTAGAGGTGAGTTGTCCAGAAGCCTGAATTACGAAGAGTCACGCCTTCGATATGAATATTCTTGCCATTAGCTACATAGAGCATACGTGGACGAAGAGCTTCAAGATTTGTACACATCGGATTTACTCTGCGACGAGTCCAGAAATCTCTCCAGTAACGAAGTCCGTTTCCGTCAATCACACCGTCGCCCTTGATTGAGAATCCATCAACATCGTAGGCATTGATGACCGCAGCGATATATGGCTGGATTACACCCTCGATGTGCACAGGACGGATCGGATAATCAGACACGTCATCACTACCCTTAAGGACAGCACCTTTCTCGAGGTAAAGGTGAGTACCTGATTTGAAAAACAATGAGCTTGTGAGATATACTCCCTTTGGAACCACTACAGTACCGCCATCAACGGCAGCCATATCAATTACTTTCTGGATGGCCTCAGTCTGAAGGATTGTACTATCGTTCACAACACCATAGTCGGTAATCATAAAGCGTCTGAGCTGCTTTGCAGGAAGCTTTTCAGGCTTTGATGTAAACCACTTGTCAATAGGAGTGCCATCAGGCCAGACCTCAGTAGCACCGAGCGGCATGATAATCATAAGAGCAAAAATTGCTAAGACAAATCTTTTCATATCAAACGGGTATTGGTTATTCTTGATACGTGTTTTATTATTTAGGCAAATATAGTTATTTTTGTGCATCAACTAAAATACTATGACCAAGAAATTACCCATTATTTTCATTCTTTTTGCTCTAGTTTGCGCCAATCTCAAAGCGCAGCAAGTAGTAAGAGCTCCGGAAGCACCTTTTGAGTTTGAAGATCTCGTTATGTATGAGTTTCCGTCAAAGGAATTTCCTATCACAAAATACGGTGCAAAACCGGGAAATGTAGAAGCTACAACTCAGGCATTCCGCAAAGCGATGGCTGCCTGCAACAAAGCTGGCGGAGGCTCTGTAGTAGTGCCTGAAGGCAGCTGGATCACCGGACCTATTCATTTCCAGAGCAATTGCCGCCTCTACCTCAGCGATGGCGCAACTCTCGTTTTTGAAGATGACCCGCAGCTTTATCTGCCGGCAGTAAAGACCTCTTGGGAGGGAACTGAATGCATGAATTATTCGCCTCTTATCTATGCATACGAGTGTGAAAACGTGGGCATCAGCGGCAACGGCACCATCGCACCTGAGATGGAGTTCTGGCGCACCTGGTTTGAGCGCCCGGAAGCCCACATCCAGGCGACAAGACAGCTCTATGCAATGTGCTCAACCGGCATCCCTATCGAGCACAGAAGAATGGAGGAAGGCAAAGCAAATATGCGCCCTCATCTCATCCAGTTCAACCGCTGCACCAACGTCCAGCTCGATGGCTTCAGCATCAGGGAGAGCCCGTTCTGGACGATTCACCTGTATATGTGCAAGGACGTATGGGCACACGACCTCAACGTCTACGCTCACGGTCATAACAACGACGGCATCGATGTAGAAATGACCCAGCACGCCGTGATTGAGAACTGCGTTTTTGACCAAGGTGATGACGCCGTGGTAATCAAAGCCGGACGCAATCAGGACGCGTGGAGACTGGCCACTCCAACTCAGGATATTGTAGTGCGCAACTGCACTGTTGTTCAGGGACATTGCCTTCTTGGCATCGGTAGCGAGATGGCCGGTGGCGTGAGAAGAGTATATATGCACGACTGCCACTCCTCAGATGCAGTTTACCGCCTGTTCTACCTCAAGACCAACCACCGCCGAGGCGGATTCATCGAAGACATAACAGTGGAAAATGTCTCTGCAACCAAGATGATGAGAGTGTTTGAAATCGACACAGATGTACTCTATCAGTGGAGAGAGATTGTCCCAACATTTGAGACTGCTATCACCCGCATCAGAAACATCACGATGCGTGGCGCAAAGTGTGAACAGGCTGATGCAATCTACGAAATCCGTGGAGACAAGAGAGATCCTATCCAGGGCATCCTCCTTGAGGACATCCACGTGGGCACTGTCACAAAGTTCATCAACAATAGCGAATACGTCAGAGATCTTGTCACAAGAAACATCACTTGGGATAAGATGGAAAACGCTGAAGCATTTACACTTAACGGATTTAAACCTGCAAGATAAATATGACATTAACTGCTTTACTTACCGCCTACATCTTTTCATTTTTTGTAGGCCAATCAGATGGTCTCCATCTGGCTTATAGCCACGATGGCTACACCTGGACTCCAATTGCTCACAACGCATCACTTCTCACTCCGGAGATCGGCAAGGACAAGCTTATGCGCGACCCAAGCATCTGCCAGGGCCCCGATGGCACATTCCATATGGTATGGACATCAAGCTGGACAGACCAAATCATCGGTTATGCGTCTTCACCTGACCTGATTCACTGGAGCGAACAGAAAGCCATACCGGTGATGATGCATGAGCCGACAGCACAAAACTGCTGGGCTCCCGAACTTTTTTACGACGCCAAGACTAAAGAGTTTTATATCTACTGGGCTACTACCATCCCGGGAAGACATTCTGAAGTAAAGACTTCTGAGAGCGAGAAAGGCAACAACCACAGAATGTACTACACCAAGACCAAGGATTTTGTAAATTTCTCTCCTACAGAAATCTTCTTCAATCCTGACTTCAGCGTAATTGACGCTGCCATCGTACGCGACAAGAAGAACAAGGATTACATAATGGTTGTAAAAAACGAGAACTCTGCTCCTGCTGAGAAGAATCTTCGTATTACACGCACCAAGAGCCTACGCAAGGGCTTCCCTACCGAGGTTTCCGAGCCGATTCACGAGCCATTCTGGGCAGAGGGTCCATCACCACTCTTCCTTGAAGACGGATCACTTATCGTGTATTTTGACAAATACAGAAACCACGAATATGGTGCAGTAATCAGCCACGACAGGGGCAACACATGGGAGGCTGTACCTCAGGAAAAGCTCTCATTCCCTTCAGGCATACGTCACGGAACTGCCTTTGAAGTTGAAGACAGCGTACTCGAGAATCTACTTGACTACTTCAGCACTGCAGCGCCTAAGCCGCTTTATCGCGATACAATCTATGATGGCGCAGCAGACCCATCAATCGTCAAGAACCGCGAGACCGGCGAATGGTATATGTTCTATACCAACCGTCGCGCAAACATCAAAAATTCGGACGGCGTCTCATGGGTTCACGGTACACCTATCGGCATCGCAACATCTAAGGATCTCGCACATTGGAGCTACCTCCAGGACGCATCTATCGGATATGCTCCGGATGCAGAACCTACCTATTGGGCACCATCGGTAATCGATGACGGCAAGCTTTATCATATGTATCTGACATATGTTCCGGGCATCTTCACAGATTGGAATCATCCTCGTCATATCATTCACCTCACAAGCGAGAATCTACTTGACTGGAAGTATGAGAGCACACCAAAGCTGATCTCCGAGAAAGTAATTGATGCTGACGTGGTTAAGCTTCCTGACGGCACTTGGAGAATGTGGTACAATCAGGAGCCGGGCGGCAAGCTCATCGCCTATGCTGACAGCAAGGATCTTTACAATTGGGAGGACCACGGTCTGGTTAAAGGAATCGGCCGTTGCGAGGGACCTAAAGTATTTTTCCTCAAAGGAAGCTGGTGGATGGTTGTAGACGAATGGAAGGGTTTTGCTGTCTATAGAAGTGATGACGCAAACACCTGGACTAGACAAGAAGGCAATATCCTACAGGCGCCTGGCAAAGGCAAGGATGACGGAGTTGCAGGCAATCACTGTGACGTCGTCCTTGTAGGAGAAAATGCATATATTTTCTATTTCACACACCCTGACAGAGGTGCGAGAAGACCAGGACCTAGACCGGAAGGATTTAATCCAAACCGATCACTCATTCAAGTTGCAAAACTTGAATGTGACGGTAAGACAATTACTTGTGACAGAGACGCTCTTTGCGTAATCAGATAGTGCTGTTATTAGCAGTGACCAGCTTAACCTCATCCACACTAGGAATCTTCTTGAAATAGCTGATAATTGCGTTGAGCTCGGTCATCGAGTGAACCATAAACTCAACTCTGCATGTTGCGATCCTATCAATCGTATTGATAGAGAGATGTGTCATGCAGAGTTTTTGTTTGTCTGCGATACCCTCTACCAGATCACTTAACAGGTGATATCTATCCACACCACGCAGATCCAGACATACCGGATATAGGAGCTTATCATTGGATTCAAAAACCGCATCAATAATATCCTCGCCATGCTCTGACGCTCTGCGAATAGCTATAGCGCAGTTGCGGGTATGAAGCACCTCAGATCCATCCGGCTCTTTAAAAGCGACAACTTCCTCTCCAGGGAGCGGATGACAGACAGGACATCTGGTATATTTTATCTTTGGGACTGTCGCGTTGAACATACGCAAGGCTTTCTTTGCCTTTGCTGTCTTGACGTGGTTAATCCAGTCCGGCTCAGGAAGAAGATTAGGATTGGTCTGAATATCCACGCAATCACCTCGTCTGAGCTCTGTCTTTACCGACTTAATCACGCCATTGATACGGGCAACCTCAGCGTGGCGTCCCACATCACTATGAATTTCAAAAGCAAAGTCAATTGCTGTAGCACCTTGAGGCAAGATAATGATTTTACCCTTAGGCGTATGAACCAATACATCCTCAGGATAGAATGAAGCCTTGACGCTCTCCATAAAATCATCTCCGTCAGCGCTATTTGCCAGCTCTTTAAGGAGACCTTTAAACTTCTCGATCCAGAAACTTGAGCTCTTTTCTGCAGCACATCCGATACGTGCGTTACGCAACATTCGCTCTGAAGATACGTGGATTTCCTCCCATCCACCTTCATCATTAAGAAGGGTAAAGTGGAAGCTCTGATATCCGTTTTCCTTTGGAGCATCTATATAGTTTACGATACTGCCAGGACGCTCCTTGAAGTTATCAGACAAGACTGAATATATTTTCAAGCTCAAGTCCTTCTCTGTCCAGAAGCTATTAGGATCAATGTCATAAATCACTCTGATATAGTGCTTTACCTCTACATGATCAAAGTCTCTACCATCTACACACATCTTGCGCCACAAGCTGTATGGTGTGCGATATCGGATCTCTGTTCTGACGTTGACATCGGCTTCTGCCAGATGCTGTTGAATGCTTGCTGCAAATTTAACAATACCAGGGCCGCTATTTTCCTTGTAGAAGTTTACGCTAGATTCAAGCTCCTGATATTCGCGCGGACTGCGATATTTAAATGAGAGGTTTTCCAGCTCTCGTTTGATGCGATAAAGGCCGAGACGGTTGGCCAGAGGGGCGTAGAAGTAGTCTGTTTCTCCTGCAATCTTCATTTTCTTTGCAGGGGCCATGCTCTCAAGTGTCCTCATGTTATGGAGGCGGTCTGCAAGTTTGATGAGCAAGGCGCGGACATCATATTGGACTGATGTCAAAATCTGACGATAGTTGGCAATCTGCTTTGAGTGCTTTTTATCGGCACTCTTGTTTTTAGTGACAACAGCAACAAGGTGTGCAACATCTTCACCAAAGCGGGACTCAATATCCTCAATGGTATACTCTGTATCTTCCACCACATCGTGAAGAAATGCAGCCATGATGGTATTTACGTCAAGCTCCATCTCTTCCGCAATAATCATTGCAACAGAGATAGGGTGAGAGATATAAGGCAGACCCGACTTTCTGAACTGACCTTCATGCGCCATATGCGCAAACTCATAGGCAGAAATAATTCTGTCCATCTCTTCTTGGGTCAACCTTTGACTCAAGTTAGAGAAAAGACTAGATGTAAGGGTCTCAATCAGTTGTTTGTGCTCTTCAGTCATCACTTGCAGATTTAAGCCCCAAATATAGTAAAATATTCTGCATTCCGTTTGTAGCTACATCTTTTATGTGAATGACTCTTTTATCTCTTAGAGGCACATCTTTGGGGTCTATTACATATATCGGGATTCCATTGGGAGCATAGTTGTACAATCCTGCCGCAGGATAGACCTGCATCGACGTGCCGACAATCAGCAGAACATCGGCAGTCTCTACTTCTGAAATCGCCTCTTCTATCTTGGGAACTGCTTCACCAAACCATACTATATGCGGCCTAAGCTGAGCGCCATTAGGGGCCTTATCGCCCAGATGGATTGGCTTTGTGCCAATATTAATCACACAGGATTCTGAGAAGTTGTCACGATCGTTGTATCTGTTTTCCGGACGAGCTTTCGTGAGCTCTCCGTGCAAATGGATTACCTTGCTGCTGCCGGCCCTCTCGTGGAGGTTGTCCACATTTTGTGTCACCACAGTTACTCTGTAATCCTTCTGGAGAGCAGCAATCAGCTTATGCGCTTCATTTGGCTCCACCTCAGAGAGTTGCGCGCGTCTGGCATTGTAAAAATCAAGGACAAGACCGGGGTTTCTATACCACCCTTCAATGCTTGCCACATCCTCTACCCTATGGTTCTCCCATAGGCCATCACTATCTCTGAAGGTCTTTATCCCGCTCTCTGCACTGACTCCTGCTCCCGTGAGCACAACGATTTTCTTCATTTGCGTCAATTCTTTTAGCAAAATTAGAAAATTTTTACTCGCAATCTCAGTACACGAGTTGCCTATGTGCTTTATCAGCGAGCATAATCCCTCTTCCAAACAGAAATATCTATTTCAGACTCTGATATCTTAGGGAATAACGCTGCTACATAGATAGCTCCCGGAATGGAAAGATAATCATTCCCTGTCCCTGTAGCTTGATACTTAATCTCAACATGTAGTATAGGGGGATTCTGCTTATTATCAATCACCAATCTACTTGCATAATCATTGCCTTTCTCATTTACCCGACATTGGGCAAGAACAAGAGACTGCTTATCAAAATCTATCTGAGGCCATTCACAGACTTCTCCTCTATGATTAATACATGAAGACAGTTGCGATTCATTGTTAATTATCATAGCAATATCTCTATAAAAATCTTCATCCTCATATATCATATAAAAAACATTTTGAATAAGGATGGTATATTTATCCTCATGCAAACCATTGGATAAAATAGCATCAACTCCGTCAATTTTGGTCGGAAGCAAAACATTCTCCCCTACACCATTATAAATATCATCAAAGCTTGCCTCCTTAGAACAGGCAATCATGACAAAAGCCATAGTAAACAGAATCAAAATCTTATTCATAGCTTATCTATTTAAAGGGTTTGTAATTTCAATAACAACTCCCTCAAATATAACATATAATAAAGAATAATACAATAACCAATTGACTCATATCATCTTCGAAGCCCGCAATCGGGGTGTAGTACCTTCCCGAACATAATACAGAAAGCCCAGCAACTTGGTTGCTGGGCTTATGCGAGCTTTTGCTCTTGTGACGCCTGAGGGATTCAAACCCCCGACCTTTTGATCCGTAGTCAAATGCTCTATTCAGCTGAGCTAAGGCGCCGGTTACTGGACTAGCCAGTATATTTCAGAAGCTACTCTTAAACTGTTCTCTTAGCCTCCTTGATGCGAGCCTTCTTACCAGAGAGGTTGCGGAGGTAGAAGATACGAGCTCTGCGAACTTTACCAACTTTGTTGAGCTCAATGCTCTCAATGGCTGGAGACTCATAAGGGAAGATTCTCTCAACACCGATACCACCTGAAACCTTGCGGATAGTGAATGTTCTTGTGTGAGGGGTAGCACCACAAATCTGGATAACTACACCGCGGAAGCTCTGAAGTCTAAACTTATCACCTTCCTGAATCTTATAAGTTACAGTGATTGTGTCACCTGCCTTAAACTGTGGAAATGCTGCAGCTCTGTTTTCAGAGAAAGACTGCTCTACTAATCTAATTAAATCCATAATAGTTAATCAATTAAGAGCAGCATCATCAAACCGATAGAAGAGCGGCTGCACTTTTCGGACTGCAAAGATAGTCATTATTTATAAAACTGCAAATCTTTTTGCAAAGAATTCAGAAAACTATCTCTTTAAACAGCCATAACAGCTGTGCCGGATACGGTAACCATCAACATACCGCCACCTTCTCCAAGCACCTCATAGTCAACATCAATACCAACTACTGCATTGGCACCCAGAGCAATCGCTCTTTCTTCAAGTTCCTTGATAGCCTTGGTTCTTGCATCTAAAAGTTCTTTCTCATAGGAGCCAGAGCGGCCACCGATGAAATTTCTGATACTGGCACCAAAGTCCTTAAAGAAATTAACACCGCTGATAACCTCGCCAAATACAATACCTTTATATTCTACAATAGTTTTACCTTCAATACTAGGTGTAGTTGTAAGTATCATCTTTTCTATAAATTTTAGTTTAAACAATGACTAGAAGTAATTAATCTCCTTTTCAAGAATCTGCCTATCCTCACGAGTAGGATCGATCTTGAATGACTCGCTGTTGCGGATTGCCTCAAGCTGCTTTTTCTCATCCTTCTTGAGCTTATGAGGCAACCAGACAAGAATCTTCACGTAGAGATCGCCTTTACCATATCCGTTGAGAGAAGGAAGACCTTTACCGCGTAGTCTCTCTACTGTTCCTGGCTGAGTACCCGGGTCAATCTTGAGTTTATATGGACCGTCAAGGCAAGGAACTTCTATTTCAGTTCCAAGCAAAGCATCCATAACATTGATCACTCTAGTATAGAAAAGGTTCTCCCCATCTCTTCTGAAATGGTTATGTCCCTGCTCCTCAATCACAACATAAAGATCTCCGGCAGGTCCTCCATTTGGACCGACATCTCCCTTGCCACGCATAGGGATGCTCATACCATGGCTCACGCCTGCAGGGATATTGACCTTGATTGTCTCTCTGACTCTCTCGACTCCTGTACCTCTACAATTACGGCAAGGATTTGAAACAACCTTACCGGTACCGTTACAGTTAGGACAAGTTGCAGATGTCGAGAAGAAGAATGCTGCGCTCTGCCTGATCTGACCGCTACCGTTACATGTAGGACAAACCTTGATATCAGAAGCATTCTGAGTACCCTTACCACCACACTGTGCACAAGATACGGCTCTGTTGATGGTAATTTCTTTCTCACAGCCGGTATAGATTTCTTCCAGAGTAAGTCGCACTACTACCTGAAGATCATTACCTTTAACTACGCGAGGGCCCGAGCTCTGACGTCCACCGCCGAAACCGCCAAACCCACCGAAACCACCGAAGATATTGTTGAGCAGGTCATTGAGATCCATACCGGCAAAGCCTTGACCCCAGTCACCACCGGCAGCACCAGATACACCGGCAAATCCAAACTGGTCATACTTTGCCTTCTTGTCCGGATCGCTCAAGACAGAATATGCCTCAGAAGCTTCCTTGAACTTCTCCTCGGCAGTCTTCTTCTCTTCTTCTGTGCCGGAAACCCAACGGTCCGGATGCCACTTGAGAGCAGCCTTGCGGTATGCTCCCTTTATATCGCTCTCGCTTGCCCCTTTCTGGAGGCCAAGCACCTCATAATAATCTCTTTTCTCTGCCATCGAAATCTAAATTATGCGCCTACTACCACCTTGGCAAAACGAAGCACTTTGCCACCATAGAGGTAACCGGTCTGAACTACCTCAATCACCTTGCCCTTCATTTCAGGATCCTGTACCGGGAACTGAGTAACCGCTTCATGGAAATCTGTGTCAAACGCCTCCCCCTTAGCCTCAATTTTCTGCAGGCCGCGAGTCTTGAGATACTCCATCAATTTGCCATAAATCAACTCAATACCCTCTTTTGCAGCCACATCCGAAGAATTGCCGATCAGCTGAATAGCTCTCTCGCAATCATCTAGAACCGGAAGCAGCCCCTTGATTGTATCTGCAGAAGCAGAGGCAATCAAAGAGAGCCTGTCCTCTGCAGAACGACGGCGGAATGTTTCAAACTCAGCCATCAAGCGGACATAGGACTCCTTCTCCTGGGACAATTTGTCAGTGAGTTCTTCTACCTGCTTTTTGAGAGGATCCTCCTTCTTAACAGATTTCTTCTTTTTAACCTCTGTCTTTTCGGAAACTACCTCTTCAATGATATCTTTTTCTTCAGTCATAATCTTTATAATTTATTCTTGCTCAACGCTTTATACTCACACCCAGCACAACAATACCGCCTGTCGGCACACGCAGACAAGCCATAGCGCCGATGCGAGGTGCGCTGAAACAACATCAAAAGTTCTGCCAATGACAATATGTCACTATTTGAAGAACTTATCTATTTCTTTTATTGATTCTGGTAGAGCGAAGATTGCAACTCTATCATATGGCTCAATCTTAGTATCTCCCACAGCAATGTAGGACTCACTACTCCTGATCACACCGCCGATGATAGCATTTGCAGGGAACTTCAGATCCTTCAGTGGCGCCTTGGTGATTGCCGCTCCAGGAGCAACTATGTATTCTACCACTTCGGTATTTGTTCCTGCCATATATTTCACAAAACGAGCCTTATCTGAGAGCGTAAATCGGAAAATTCGGCTAGCCGTGATGAGTTTCTTATTGATCACGCTATCAATACCCATCTCTTCTGCAATCCTGATATACTCCAGGTTCTCGATTTCAGCAACAGTGCGGGCCACGCCAAACTTCTTGGCAACAACACTAGACAACACATTGCTCTCATCGCTATCAGTCAGTGCGACAAAAACATCATATTGCTGAATACCTTCTTCATAGAGAAAATCCGAATTTCTGCCGTCGCCGTGGACAATATCAATACTGCTTGAGAGTTTTTCTGAGAGCTCCACACAGCGGCTTCTGTCCTTATCCACAAGCTTGACCTTCATTCCATCCTTATCAAGAGATGTAGCAAGCATCTGCGCTATCGGCCCGCCTCCAAGGATGAAGACACTCTTTATATCAATATTACTCTTGCCAAAATAGGCATTCAGCGCTTCGATTCCTTCTCGTTTTGTAATCGTAAACACCAGATCGCCAAATCTGAACTTGCTATCCAGGTTAGGAATTATTGTCTTCCCATCACGATTGATGGCGATAACTCTGAACTCCTTGAGGTCTTCTGCCGGTATAGTTTTAATAAACTCATCCAAACGTAAGTCCAGCATTGGTGAGTCCTCATTGAGCTTATATACAGCTATTTGCAGCCTACCTCTGGCAAATTCCATACTCTCTGCTGTCGAGTTATGTTTGAGGAAGTCCACAATCTCATCGGCAGCGATGCGCTCAGGATAGAACATCAAATCGATGCCCATCTCCTTGAATATCAACTTATTTTCCGGAGAAAGATAATCTTCGTCACTGATGCGGGCAATTACCTTCTTTGCACCTAACTGCTTGGCCAAGATAGCTCCCACTATATTGATTTCCTGGGCTGCACGAGGATATACTGCTATAAACAGATCTGCAGCGGCCACATCGGCCTCCTTGAGCACCTGCACAGATGACGGATTACCGCAGATTGTCTCCACATCAATATAGGAAGACAAACTTGCGATACGCTCAGGTCTATCATCGATCACAACGATATCACCAACTTCGTTTCTTAGCATCTTGGCAAGGTGAGATCCCACCTCTCCTGCACCCATTATAACTATTCTCATAACAGACGGAAATTAGCTTTTCTTCAAATATTCGGAAAATATGCTCACGTCCAGCATACCGGCAAGCGGAGCTGAAACTGCATCTCCCTGCAATCCACGACGCATTCTTTTAAATTCCTTATGTGCCTCTCTCACAGCCTTATAGCTCTTCCACTTGAAGCTCAGCAGGTAGGCCAGAGCAGCACAATTGTCGATGCATTTGCGTCGATTCAAATGTTTGCGGGCAGCACTCGCCCCCACAGTGAGAGGCAGATTATTCTCAAGCATCATCAAGCAGTTGCGATAATTCAACTTGAGCTTAAATGGCGAATCCGATCCCAATGTACCCCCTCCGATATGATATACCACACTCTGAGGCACTAGGCGGACACTGAATCCACGCAGTGCGGCACGCCAACAGAAGTCTATTTCTTCCATATGGGCAAAGAACCTGGCATCCAATCCGCCCAATTCCTTCCAAAGGCTTGCCCGGGTCGCCAAGCATGCACCTGAAATCCAGAACACTGCCGGATCAGCGGCGTCATACTGCCCATTATCTTCTTCCACCCGGCCTAGAATCCTCCCTCGGCAGAATGGAAATCCGTCGCGGTCAAGCAGCCCTCCGGCAGCACCAGCATATTCAAACATTGAAGTCCGCTGGTAAGCCCCATCCTTACACATCAACTTGTGCAATTTAGGACCGCACACACCGCACTGAGGATCTGAGTCAAGCTGGGAAATCAAAGGTCCCAGCCAAGACTCGTCTACCTCAATATCGGAATTTATCAATATTATATACTCGGGAGCGTCCTTAGAATCAAGCAGTTGAGCTATTGCTTTATTATAACCACCCGTAAAACCGGTGTTCTCTCCTAAAGCTATAGTCCGCACACAAGGGAACCTGTCTTGAACTAAAGATAAAGACCCATCGCTACTACCATTATCAGCAACAACTACCTCGGCATCATAACCCTGCGTGCTTTTAATCAAAGCCGGCAGAAAAGCTTCAAGGTAGTTTTTAGTGTTGAGATTGAGTATTACGATTGCAGTCTTTGCCACCCTTGCTGTTTTTTACTTCTCGCAGTCGCAGCCTTCACCACAGTTGCAATCGCCACCGCAATTGCAGTCACCTTCGCCACAATGGCCCTCACCACAGTGACCACCGCAGTGGCAGCCTTCCTTTGGA
>JAFNUQ010000227.1 GCA_017383945.1 Bacteroidales bacterium
AAAAGTACTTTCTTCATAATAAAAAGTGTTTATGCGAGCATAACCTGACCGCCAGTTACAGGGATAGCCTGTCCTGTCTCGCCTGTCTGCTCGATTGCATAAAGGATAGCCTTAGTTACATCTTCAGGATTACATCCCTTGCGCATAGGTACCTGGTTGAGATAGAAATCCTTCACATCCTGTACTGTCTTTGCGCCAGGAACCTTACCCGCTGCGAGGTACTGAACGAAGAGGCCGTTGACTGGATTGCTCCAGAGAGGTCCGTCATAGAAGTTACCAGGGCAGATAGAGTTAACCTTGATTCTAAATGGTGCAAGCTCAAGAGCAAAGCTCTGAGTAAGACCGATGCCGCCAAACTTACCACCGGCATAAGCGAAGTTTGCCTTAGAGCCACGAAGACCTGACTTAGAGTTAACCTGAACGATGTCAGCGAAGTACTCTGGGTCGTGAGCTGTCTGGATCTTCATAACCTTGCTAGCAACCTTTGCGCAGTAG
Organism: Bacteroidales bacterium; assembly: GCA_017383945.1. Taxonomy (GTDB): domain Bacteria; phylum Bacteroidota; class Bacteroidia; order Bacteroidales; family UBA932; genus Cryptobacteroides. Next base: position 496 of record JAFNUQ010000227.1, read on the forward strand.
AAGTATGCGTTATAGTTGATATTTGTAACAAATGCAAAGTTCTCAGGAGTCATAGCGTTAAGGTCGCCCGCTCTAAGTACACCTGCGTTGGAAACAAATACATCAAGAGCACCGAAGTTGACGATAGTAGTCTTGATGAGGTTGTTGAGGCTGTCCATATCTGCTACGTTTGTCTTTACAAAAATAGCCTTGTTGCTGCCACCCATCTGGTTGAAGCTCTTTGCAGTTTCCTCGCCCACTGCCTCGTTGAGGTCAGCTACGACGATGTTTGCGCCCTGCTTCATGAGTTCTCTTGCGATACCCTCGCCGAAGCCCTGAGCTGCACCAGTTACGATGATTGTCTTGCCTTCAACTCTTCCCTTAGAAGCGCCTGCAGCTACCTTGCGACGGTAGTTCTCAACCTCCCAGTTGTCGATGAAGTTGATCTGACGCTTGTTCATAGGGTGCTGTCCGCCGAAGCTCTGAGCATACCAAGCAACCTTAACTGCATCGTAGAATACATCGGTGATAACCTGAGCATTCTTTGCGTTGTCGCCCACTGCAACAAGACCGATACCCTTGATAAGGAGAACCTTAGGTGTATGGCCGCGCTTTGCGATATATGCTTCGATCTTCTTCTCTGCCTTCTTTACAAGATCCTGAGGACCCTCATGATCAACATAGATATACTCTGATTTGCAGTATACGATGCCGTCTGGAGTAAATGGAGACATCAAAGCAGCTACCTTATCAGGGCAGCAAATGAAGTTGCTGATGAGCGCGTCGTTGGTAACCTTGAGAGTCTTTACACCACGACCGCTGCGGCTCAAGATTGAGCGAAGTGCAGGGATGGTCTCTGAAACGCAGTCGCAGATCTGAGCCTCGCCTGTAGGAAGAGCCTCAACCTTGCTCTCGATAGTAGAAAGCACGTGGTTGTAGATCTCCTCAATGCGCTCAGTTGTGTCAGCGCCCACGAAGATACCGTGGTTCTGGAGGAAAATTACCTCTGGCTCGTGTCCATTGACTTTTTTATAGGCCTTGATCTTGTCATATACCTTCTTGAAGAGGACATAACCCGGATCAGTATAAGGGATATAAAGTGCCTCTGGGAAGAGCTCTGCGCAGATCTGAGCAGCGTTGTTGGCGCACATAAGACCGTTGACAAGGGTAGGGTGAAGGTGCACTACAAAAGCAGCCTCCATGCAGTTGTGGAGTGAAGTCTCCACAGATGGACGACGATCCTTTGTGATACAAGCAGCAGCGAGGTCGTTCTTTACCTCTTCCTCTCTCTGAGCAGTATCGCTGCTATATTTCTTCTCTCCCATAGGGTTGAGCATTGCTCTGCTGAGCACAGCAAAACCGCCCTCGGTAATAGTTGCAAGAGCGTGACCACTGGCTTTAACCCAGAGGTGCTCTGCGTCTTTGTATGAAGTGTTGCCGCCTCCAGCAATTACATAACGCTCGTCTGAGCCATATTTCTGAGAGATGGCGATAAGTGCCTCAATTCCGTTCATTATAAGATAGTTTTAGTGATGAGTGCATCGCCTTCCTCGACGGTGCTAAGTCCATTTTGATGAGCTGCCACAAGACAAGCGCCGGTGTAGTTGATCTCTTTGAGCTTGTCAGAAAGATCAGCACAGTTGCTTGTGCGGAGCTTGATAGGCTCGAGTGCAGGAGTGTTGTGCTCTGAACCGAATGTTACAGTAAAACCTTCGTCTACGAGATATCCGGCATACTTCTCAAGAACCTCTGTGGTGTTGCGGGTAGTGATGAACTCGCAAGACTTGAATCCACGCTTCTTGAGGGTGTCAGCACACTTCTGGAGATCCTGCTCAAAATCAGTGAAGTTGCCCTTTGCATCGTCAGCAAGGAAAGGATATGTAGGAATACCGCCTGCTGCTTCAATGATGCGCTGAACTGTCTCCATTGGCAAGAATGCCTTAGGATCCTCGACTACAAAAGCAGCACCGCCGCTCTTGAGGAGGTTGCCTCTGATCTCGTTTTCTACTGCTGCAGCGTTGTGGATATCGCTCTTGAGAGCTTTTCCGCCAAATACCTGCTCGTAGAAGCTAAGCTGTGCAGCCTCACCGCTGATGTGTGACTCAATGCTGAGTCGGAGCGCCTTGGCGAGGTGTCTCTCGCGGATCGATCCACGAGTGAGTCTCTGCTCTACCTCTGCAAATGAGATATTGAAACCTGCTTTGATGGAATCAAGGTGTGAGTTGAGTTTCTCACACATCTTAGCCACCTGTGCATTGGACTCTGCCTTAACGGCTGCGAGCTGCTCTGCCTCTTTGCCTGAGAGGATAACAGGATACTTCAAACCCTTGCCGCTGAGGTATGTACGGCCAGGATTGTTAGGGTCGTTAACCCTTACACCTGCAATCTGGTCCTCTACATTGAGAGAGATGAACTCTATATTGAAAAGAGGGAAGAGGTGGCGTTTGCCACACTCTTCGCTCCATTCCTTATATCCGTCAAGTGAATAAAAATCATTGATGCCGACAACCTTTACACCTTCAGCTGCAGCCATGTCAAGTGCCTGGCAGACACCGTCAAATGCGCTGAATGAATATGGTGTATGTAGGTGGGCGTTGACGTCTACAATCTTCATATTAGATACCCTTCTTAGCTCTGATAATCTGCTGAGCAGCTGTCATATTGCATACTGGAGTGTAGTCCTTGAGAGGAACCATCTTCTCGTTGATTGCATCAAGGAACCACTCTGGCTGAGGGAAGAATGCATCCTCAAGCTCGTGACAAGGGGTGATCCAGTTGCGAGAACCGAGCACCACTGGAGCTGCATCGAGGTAGTCAAACGCCATATCAGCGATATTAGTAGCGAGGTCATTGAGGAATGAACCACGTGCAGAAGCGTCACCAGCGATGATGATGCGGCCGGTCTTCTTAACAGACTCGAGCACCTTCTCATAGTTGAATGGCACGAGTGAACGAGCATCGATAACCTCTGCCTCCATACCATACTTCTCCTTGAGCATATCAGCTGCCTTGAGAGCACGATAGAGGGTTGCACCGATAGTGAGGAATGTAACATCCTTACCAACTCTCTTAACATCTGGCTCACCCATAGGGATTTCATAGTACTCAGTAGGTACACCACCCTCGTGGAACTGCTCGCCGAGCTCGTAGATTCTCTGGCTCTCAAAGAAGATAACTGGGTCAGTGCCCTGGAGAGCTGAGTTCATGAGACCCTTAGCGTCATAAGGAGTTACAGGGAATACAACCTTGAGGCCTGGGATGTGAGTACAGAGTGAAGTCCAGTCCTGAGAGTGCTGTGCACCATACTTAGAACCTACAGATACTCTGACAACAACCGGCATCTTGAGGATGTTACCTGACATTGCCTGCCACTTAGGGAGCTGGTTGAAGATCTCATCACCGCAGCAACCGAGGAAGTCGCAGTACATAATTTCAGGGATTACACGACCACCGCACATTGCATAACCGATAGCTGTACCGATGATAGCAGCCTCAGCGATTGGTGAGTTGAAGAGACGGTGATATGGAAGGGCCTCTGTGAGTCCGCGGTATACGGCAAATGCTCCACCCCACTCACGGTTCTCCTCACCATATGCGATGAGAGTTGAATCCTTATAGAAACGATCAGCGATAGCCTCAAACAAAGCGTCGCGGATACCAAATGTCTTCATCTTGCTGACTGGCTTGCCGTTCTTGTCAACATAGAATCTCTCCTTACCGGCAAGCTGCTTAACTCTTGGGTTGTCCTCGAGTGGCATGAGTACATCTGGCTGAGCGTCACCGAGAGAGTCAATGCTCTGGTTAGAGAACATCATCTCGCCGAGAAGCTCGTTATTGGTCTTGAGGTCCATGCGAGGAGAAAGCTCTTCATCAATTGCAAGCTTGTAGCAATCAAATGTGAGATCCTTAACCTGCTGCTGGATAGCATCAAGAGTAGCCTGATCAGCAACACCAGCCTCGATGAGCTTGTTACCAAATGCTACGATACAATCCTCTTTCTCCCAAGCCTTGATTTCCTCAGGTGTACGATATGATGACTGGTCTGAAGGTGAGTGTCCGCTGTAACGGTATGTAACTACATCGAGGAGAGCTGGACCCTGTTTAGCCTCGAGGAGAGCCTTCTTTCTGCGGAATGCATCGATAACTGCGAGTGGGTTGTAACCATCTACGCGCTCAGCGTGCATTGCATCTGGTTTGAAACCGGCACCAAGTCTTGCAGGGAATGTGTAACCCATAGTTTCACCACGAGTCTGGCCACCCATCGCATACTGGTTGTTCATCACGTTGATGAGAACTGGGAGACCACCCTTCATATCACCTTCCCAAAGAGTATTGAACTGGTCCATTGAAGCAAAGGTCATACCCTCAAGTACCGGACCACGAGCCATTGAACCATCACCAAGGTTGGCAACTACGATACCCTTCTTGCGGTTAACTTTCTTGTAAAGAGCAGCACCCACAGCGATAGAACCTGAACCACCCACGATAGCGTTGTTAGGGTAGATACCAAATGGAGTAAAGAATGTGTGCATTGAGCCACCGAGACCCTTATTGAAACCGGTTGTACGGGCAAAGATCTCAGCCATAGCACCGTAAAGGAGGAATCTCTTACCGAGCTCCTTGGTTGTGCCCTCAAAGCCCTTCTTTGCTACTGCTACAGTTGCACCATCCCAGAACTCGTTCATTACCTTCTCGAGCTCCTCGTCAGAGAGGATTTCGATAGAACGAAGACCCTTTGCAAGGATCTCACCGTGTGAACGGTGTGAACCGAAGATATAGTCATCAGTGTCGAGAGCATAGGCCATACCCACAGCTGCTGCTTCCTGACCTGCAGAAAGGTGAGCAGGACCTGGGTTGTTGTACTCAACTCCGTTGTAACCACCAGTGGTCTTAACGAGGTTAAGCATAGTTTCGAACTCGCGGATCACAAACATGTCGTGATAGATGCGGAGAAGGTCTTCCTTTGAGAAATTGCCCTCTGCGAGCTCTTCTTTTACAGTCTTCTTATACTGCATTACAGGCACCTTAGGAAACACGATTTCGTGTTCTTCTGGGCGCAAAACTTCATTTGGATCAATGTAAAGTGACTTAGGCATTGCTTTATATGTTATTTATTATTTAACTGTGAATACTGTTTCTTTGATGATTTCAGCAACTGTAGGGTGAGGGAATACCACTTCCTGAAGCTGCTCTGCTGTCATCTCTGTCTCGATAGCGATACATCCTGCTGCGATGATTTCTGAGCAAGGGTTGCCGAGCATATGTACACCGAGTACCTCGTGGTACTTCTTGCCCACGATGAGCTTGCAGAGACCGTCGCCGCCCTCGTTCTCAGCTACGAAACGACCTGAGTAAACCATAGGGAGCTTGATAACCTCGTACTCCTTGCCGCTGGCCTTGGCCTGCTCCTCGGTGATACCTACACCTGCAACCTCAGGGTTGGTGTATACAACACCAGGGATAGCGTCATATCTCATGCGGTCCTTCTTGCCAAGGATATTGTTGATGGCAACTTCACCCTCACGGCTAGCTGTGTGTGCAAGCATTGAGAAGCCTGTCACGTCACCGGCAGCATATACGTTAGGGATGTTGGTGCGCATCTTCTCGTCTACCTTGATGCCCACTGGCTTGCCAGCCTTGTTCTCAACATAGGCTACGCCGAGCTTCTCAAGACCGAAGCCGTCAAGCTGAGCGCGACGACCTACAGAAACAAGAATCTTGTCTCCGCTCACGCGGCAAACCTTTCCGTCTGGATCTTCATAAACAACAGTGTTGCCCTCAATGCCGGTAACCTTGCAGCGGAGGCAGAATTCGATGCCGCGCTTAGCATAGATCTTCTGAAGCATTGCGCTGATCTCGTCGTCCATTGGGCCGAGGATCTTAGGAAGCATCTCAACAACAGTTACCTTGATGCCGAGGCTGTTGTAGAATGCAGCGAACTCCATACCGATCACACCGCCGCCGATAACTACGAGCTCCTTAGGCTGCTCCTTGAGAGAGAGGATCTCACGGTTGGTTACGATTACATCGCCAGCCTCTTTGAGGCCTGGGATAGGAGGTACAAAAGCTTCTGAACCTGTGCAGATGAGGAGGTTGCGAGCAACATAGCTCTCGCCGCCTGCATTGATTGTAATGCCTTCTGCAGAGCGGCCCTGAATCTCAGCGTGCTCAGCTACAACCTGCACCTTGTGAGCTTTCATCTTTGCCTTTACACCTGCAACGAGTTTCTTGACAACCTTGTCCTTGCGCTCTACGATCTCGCTATACTTGTACTCAGGGTTCTGGACATAAACTCCATAATGATCACCCTGTACGGCATAGTTGTAAACCTTAGCGCTATAGAGGAGAGTCTTGGTAGGGATACATCCCTCGTTGAGGCACACGCCACCAAGAGACTTCTTCTCAAAAAGAACTACCTTGAGGCCGGCTGCTCCGGCTCTCTCTGCGGCCACATAACCACCGGGACCGCCACCGATAATTGCTACATCAAACATTATTGTGTCGTTTCTTAGAATTCTACGTCAAGTGTTTCAATCTCGATAGCAACCTGCTTGAGGAACTTAGTTGCTTCGCCACCATCGATTGCGCGGTGATCATATGAGAGTGAGAGGCTGAGGTATGGTACAAATGCATATACGCCGCTGCCGAGGTCCTTAGGACGTGCAGTGATAGTACCTACGCCGAGGATAGCGCTCTGAGGAACGTTTACGATAGGAGTAAACCACTCTACGCCGTAACCGCCGAGGTTAGAAACTGTAAATGAAGCAGCCTCGCTAGCGAGAAGATCTGGGTTGATGCTACCCTTCTTGCAATCGTCTGCAACCTTCTTGAGGCACTTGCTCAAACCTGTGATGTTGAGGTTTTCTGCACTCTTGACTGCAGGAACCATCAAACCACGCTCAGTGTCCACTGCGAGACCGAGGTTAACTGTGTTGAAGATGCGCATTGCATCGCCGAGGCAGTGAGAGTTGACGTTAGGGAACTTCTGGAGAGCCTTAACAACTGCATAGCACACGAGGTCGTTGATTGTGACATTTGTGTCGATGCGGCCTTCCTCGAGAGCCTTCTTTGCCTTCTTTCTGAGGGCCTGAAGTCTGCGAGCATCTGCGCCGAGCATATGAGTGAGCTGAGCTGAATTCTGAAGCGAATTGTACATCGACTTAGCGATGAGCTTGCGCATATTAGACATCTTCTCGACTCTGAATTCCTCGCCTTCGCCTGCGATGTTGGTGTGATTAGGCTGGCATTCCTTGAGATCTGAAGCCTTCACCATACCTGCGAGACCTGAGCCTGTTGCTGGAGCTGCAAGACCACCCTGAGCGGCCATTGCCTTTGCAAGACCTGTCTTAGGGCAAGCGGCAGCAGCGATAACGTCGCGCTCGATAATGCGTCCGTAAGGGCCGGTTCCTGCAACCTGAGTTGTGTCGACGCCTTTCTCCTCAGCGAGCTTGCGTGCTCTTGGAGAAACAGGTGCACCTGCTACAACCTCTGCCTGAGCTACCGGAGCTTCTGCTACTACTGGAGCTGCTTCTACTGGGGCTGCTGCTGGAGCTTCAGCAGCTGGAGCCTCGCTGGCGCCCTCTGGTGCAAACTGTGCGAAGTCTTCTCCCTCGTTTCCGATAACCATAACGTTGGTAAGAACTGGAATCTCGTCGTTGTCTGCAAAGAAACATGCGAGTACAGTACCTTCAAACTGAGACTCCTCATCAAACGAAGCCTTATCGGTCTCGTAGCTGAAAAGGATATCACCTACTGCAACTTTGTCACCTACTTTCTTCTTGAACTCGGTAACAATGCAGCTTTCTACTGATTGGCCCTGCTTGGGCATTATAACTACGTTTGCCATTAT
>JAFNUQ010000228.1 GCA_017383945.1 Bacteroidales bacterium
AGTCTTCCTCTGTTGCACCTTCAGCAAGAAGGGCGGCATTCATCTCTGCAACTTCTTCTTCGTAGAATTCCTGCGAGATGTGATAATCGTGCATTATCAGATCTCTATCTGCACCAAGTGCAGACAGGATAAAGGCTGCGCCAAGTCCGGTGCGGTCTTTTCCTTGTGTGCAGTGCCAGTACACCGCTCCCTCCGACTCTACGCAGATGCGCATAAAGCGAGCATACTGCTCGTGGGTATATGGACTGACAACCATCCCGGCATACATCATTCGCGCAGCTTCTTTAACTTCTGGACGGAAGTAGGCCCTGCGCACTACATCTTTTGTGTTTTTGAATTGACCGCTGATAAAGAACTGATCAAAGTCTCCGGACATCTTGGGGTCCATTGCCGGAAGCTTCACATCTTGAGCACCAGGTACAGGCTGGTTAGGACGATAGGTGGTTTCAGATACCATCCTGAAATCGCATATCCACGCCAGATTGTACTCATTCTGGAGTTTATCCAGATCCTGCTGGGTAGCGTGATAGAGGTTTCCGCCTCTGAGCAGCTTGCCTTTTCTGATGGTACCTGTCGGAAGCTTGTAGCCACCGAGCTCTCTTGCATTGATAACTCCTTCAAGACCTATAGTCTGAGTGCTGAAATTATGTGTCTTCATATATTAATGTGCAAAGATAAATCCAAAGTAAACGCGAGGGCCGATTGGGCGATTGAGACCCTGCTCGTTGTAGGCAAGCATATAATCCATCTTGAGAGTAAGGCGGAGTGCCTTGCCGACAGCATATTCAACTCCGACAAACGGATCAACCATAAAGAAAGGAGTTTTATTATATACCGAGGAGAGCTCCGGAGCCCAATCTGTTTTGTCTCCTTTCATATAGAAGGCTGTTTCCATACCACCGCCTACTGTTGCTCCTATGTATGGATAAAACTTACCGATCTGCCAATAAAAATCCGCAAGAGCGCCTGTCCAGAAAAGCTTGTTGAAACTTCCGCTGCTGAGCGGCTCTTCATCTATACCCATTGTTGAGAAATAGCCTTCAAATCCGACACGCAGATGCTTCCAGAGGTGTACCCTAGCTGCGCCACCTATTCCGAAGGTCGGGCCGGAAGGATTTATATCAAAGGGATTATCTCCTCCTGAGAGGTAGCCGCTGTGCACCATCATTCCACCGGAGAAGCCTTGATAGATTTTTTCCTGAGCGCTAGCAGGACGGATAGACAGAACTGTAGATAATATTATAAAGAGAATCCTTGTATTTATAAACTTCAACATATCATACAAAAATAGTCAGTAAATGCTGAAATTAAAAATCCATAAAGACCATATAACGAAAAAAGTCTCTCAGTAAAACTGAAAGACTTTTTCTTGTGGGAGCTGAGGGAGTCGAACCCCCGACCCTCTGCTTGTAAGGCAGATGCTCTAAACCAACTGAGCTAAGCTCCCGAGCATTTATTTCAATGTGCTTTGTGATTGCGGACACAAAGGTAGAACATTTTTTTATATCTGCAAAATATTTTTAAAAAATTTTGAAAAAAATTATTCTTCAGATCTGATCTCGTCGATTTGAGCCAGAATTTGCTCTGCTGACCTGATCACTTTGTTGTTCATACGCACACCTATAATAGCTCCGATCACCAATCCCACTCCTGTACCTGCGACAAAGTAGATTAACCACTCCTGATCTTTGTAGAGTCTGAATATCTCATAGAGCAGATAGCCATACCATACAAGAAGCATAGGAACTGCTTTATAATACCAGTTTTTGTAGTGACTATGCATCTTACTCATCACTTGAGCTGTCTCAAGCAGATTACCCTTGGAGAAGTCGACCTTACTGAGCTGAACCTTCTGAATTATTGTCAGCGCAAGGCACAGCGCCAGCATCACAGCAGTGAGGACGACAAAAAGTGTCGACAGCTGCATCTTCCAGAAAAACCAGGTACAATATAGAAGCGCAAAGATGCCCATAAATATTGTCCAACCGACAACTCTATTGATATCCGAAGTTTTATGTGCCATAGATCTGCGGATGTGCTCTGCATTGACAATAGTCTGCTTCTCGATTTTCTTTTTGAGGGAGTCAATCTGCGAGCGCATATTCTCAAGCTCGTTATAAATAATGTTATTGTTTTCCATTTTTCTGTAGTTTACTGAATTGACATTTTCTTAAGCTGTTCTTTGATGCGGAAGAGTCTCACTGAAACATTCTTGACGCTGATTCCGACAATAGAGCCAATCTCCTCATAGCTGAGATTTTCCAGCCACAGAAGCACAATGGCTCTATCAAAAGGGCCAAGCGCGCTGATGCGTTTCTGCAACATGCGGATCTGCTTGATATCCTCATCGCCGTCATCAAAGAGATTTATATCCATCGTGAGGGGCAAAATCTCACCTTTGCGTTTCTTCTTGCGTTCTGCTGAGATGCAGGTATTAAGGCTCACACGATATATCCAAGTATTGATATTACTCTCTCCTCTGAACTTGCCGAATC
>JAFNUQ010000019.1 GCA_017383945.1 Bacteroidales bacterium
ATTCTCCTTGGCGGCCGCCTCGCTTTTTGCAATATTTGCAGGGTTAAGTGCTGTTGCTCTGATGGCTACATTATCTGTAGCATATACTGCATTGCTCATCACAAAAGCGCCGGCAGCATTTTTCAATCCTGCTATCTGTTCTGCCAATGCATTTAGACTATATGATGCAGCGCCTACAGGTGGAGTCCAATTCAAAACAGCGACAATCTTTGCAGGATATTTGCCTTTGTAGTTTTCAAAAACCAGCACCTTATTCTTTACATCAGAAACATTGACAGTTCCTTCTGGTTTAGAGCTATCAATAGAACTATCCGGATCACTTCCGGTTTCATTGATAGTTACTTCCTTGTAGTTCTTGCTATCAGCAATAACAAAAGGATTTCCTTCACTGTCAAAAAGGAAGAAATACAGGCTCTTAACCACACGTTCAGATGCATCACCATCTTCATATTCATAGCCTGCTCCCGTTGCACGGGTAGTCATATCGTCAGCGAGCAGAGATACAGCCATATAGGACTGTTCTTTCTCCCCTTGCTGAGCAATATCATCTGGGTCCAAGCCCTTATTTGTGCAAGCAGCAAATCCTAGTACTGCTGCTGCAAAAAATAACAGATGTTTTTTCATAAATATTATTTGTTTATTGATTATTCATCTTGTAAATATTTCTGTTTACTGATATCTCTTTCAGCACTTCCCCTGCCTGTGATACTCCGAGTCTCTGTGCTTCTTCCAGATATGGTTTGGCAGCATTACTGTTATCCATATAGATTTCCAGCACAGCTCGAGCATAACTTGCTTCAGGGAGATCTGATGCCTTCTCAAGGTAACGCAGTGCGTTGCGATAGTCCTTTCTGATTATTGCTGAGTTGGCAGCATTGAGATTTGCCACAGGATCATCAGGATACATCCTGACTGCAGTTTCAAACAAGTCATTGAATTCTTCGCTACCAGACTCATAGGACTGGACCAGAATATAGAATTCTTCCAATGAGAGATTTTGCGGCGCTGAGCGCAGAACCGGCTCAATCTCTTCAGGAGTACTATAACGCTTTATTTCATAATGAATTGTATAATCGGAGTGTCTTAAAGCGGGATAGCAATTATCCAACAAGAAACGGTAATCTTCCTTCCATCTGCTCTTTATGATCCATTCCTTTGCATCAGGCTCTCTATCAGAGCGGATGGCTTGCAGGATTTCATCTCTATGAGCAAGTGTCGATGCCATCACATATTTTTCCAATCCCTTCCAATCTTCAGCTTCAAAATCAGTTTTGATGAATCCCTCACCGAAGTGATAAAGCCCTTCGACATATTCCTTTAAAGCTTCAGTTCTGCCTTGAGCCAGCCTTGCATTGTTGTCAAAAGGACTCTCCGGCGAAGCATAGCCTTTGATAAATATCGACTTGATGATAATGTCTTTATCATTCCTTACTGAATCAATAGTGCTTGTAATCTTTGAAAGCTCCTCAGCGTTTCTGCGATAGTTGGGATTAATCTCCGTTCTGTTTACAGGGAAATCAATAAATGCGGAGCCATTGATTTCTCGTGTCTTAATGACTTCGCCCGCTGGCTTGAGGTAGATGAGTCCAGGGTAATATGCTTCAAGAGGGAATCTGTCGACAAGTTGCTTTCTGCCGAGATTTGCGGAATCGCCACAACAACCGAAATCTCTGCGCAACAGTTCCACCTTGCATCCGTTCATCCAGTCCGCATAGGCAACAGTAGAGGCATACTTCAATATCTGAGATAGCTCAGAAGTAGCGAGATTGATATCTTCTGAACCAGTGGGCTTTATTTCTTCATTTCTTTGATAGAAGATTCTGCGATTTCTGCCATAGATTCCTATTGACTTGAGAGTCAAGGTATCTGCGCCATTGATAATAGCTGGAGTAAGAACAACAACTTGCGTGGTCCTGACCTTGATCTGAGATAGATCGATATCAAGATCTAGATACAGACGGCCATCGTCTTTGAGTTCAAGAGTGAGATCTTTGATTTCTAAGTCGTTGGTATTCTGCGAATAGCCGATGAATACAGATAGGGTTGCAGCAACAGATAATAAAATCAGTCTTTTCATAGCTTTTTGTTTAAAAGAGGAACACAAGATTGATTGCCGCTTTTGTCGGGCCAAAATAATGATAAATTCCATCAGCGACTTTGCGTCCACATCCATCACATTGGAAGTGCTCATAATCAAAATACATATATCCTATGCCTGCCTCAAGCTCTAGATTAAAATGCTTAGACAACATAAATGCAAAGCCGTAAGCGACTCCGCATCCATAAGCATATCCTTGATAACGGTTATCAGGAATAATATTTCCGAAGTTAAATGCACCAGCAATGAGATGTGCACCTAAGAAGTCTCGTGAAAACCTGTCACAAAACCAATATCGAGCTTCAGGCTGGACAAGCCAATGCTTCCATTTAGTGTGATTGTCTTTACTCCAGAGATTAAGATTACCGGAGACATCCAGAGTCCACTTCGGCGACAATCCGACTTCTGTGCCGAGATTGACTGTTGATGTCGCATCATAGATAAAATTTGTTTTGATTGCTAAATCTTGTCCACTAGCATTGACACTAAGAGACATAAAAAAACCTATTGCAATCACTACAATAAACAACCTAACTTTCATCTGATTTAATAATTTTTCCGGCTCGATAAGGAACTTTCACGGCAACAGATATTGCCATATGAGCACTACAGACAAAGTTATTTTGTAATTTTCAAGAAGCCAAAAAACCAAATCTTACATTTTGCCATATACAAAGTTTTAATGTATTAAAAAGTGTAAATGTAAACCGAAATGTAAACAGGAGAGTATAGGTCTCTAACTATAAATAAGCTACTTTTGTATGATAAAGATATGAAGGCACAAATATTAACATTTCTCACCTCAATACTCATCTGTAGCAACTGCTTTGCCGATGAAAATCTGTTTCGACAAGCAAGAACACTTCAACATAGTGGAAAGTATGACGAGGCAATCAAAGCATACAAGAGTCTCCTAACACGGCCAATGACAGAAGAAGACCTGAGCAAGGAAGAAACGGTCATTTATACAGAAGCTCTGGTGCAGTTGATGAATACATTTCAAAGCAAGGGAAAA
>JAFNUQ010000229.1 GCA_017383945.1 Bacteroidales bacterium
TGATGGATGTCAGGAGGATAGCTGATAAGTATAAGATTATGCTTGTGCTTGACGCGAGTCTCATCGGAGAAAATGCCTACCTCATCAAGCAGAGAGAAGAAAACTGGAAGGAAAACTCAATCGGAGAGATTCTCAAGATGATGACAGGCCTTGCCGATATCGTTTACTTCTCAGCTCGCAAGCTCTCTTCTTCTCGCGGTGGTGGTATCTGCACAAACCAGAGAGCGCTCTATGCCAAGATGGAGGCTATGATTCCTCTATATGAAGGCTTCCTTACCTATGGCGGTATCTCTGTGCGCGAGATAGAGTCAATGGCTGTCGGTCTCTATGAAACTCTCGACGAGACAATGATCTGCCAGAGCCCTAACTATATCAAATATCTTGTAGAGGAGCTTGAGAAGAGGGGAGTGCCAATGGTTACCCCTCCAGGCGTGCTTGGCGCCCACGTCAATGCAATGAAGTTCTGCGAACACATCCCGCAGGAGGAGTATCCGGCAGGTGCACTTGCAGCTGCATTCTACATCTGCTCAGGTATCCGAGGCATGGAACGCGGTACAATCTCTAGCGTCCGTGACGAAGAGGGCAAGGAAATCCTTGCTGATGTTGAGCTCCTCAGACTTGCAGTGCCTCGCAGAGTCTTCACGCTCTCTCAGATCAAGTATGTGATTGACAGAATGGAGTGGCTCTATGAAAATCGCCACCTCATCGGAGGTCTCAAGTTTACCTACGAGCCACCAGTGCTTCGCTTCTTTATGGGTGGCCTTGAACCGACCTACGACTGGCCGTCAAAGCTCATGGATAAGTTCCGCAAAGACTTTGGTGATAGCCTATAATAAAATAAACGAGGTCCGTTTGGGACCTCGTTTGTTTTAGATATTTGTTGTAAATGTGTAGCTGCCGGCTGAGTATTCAACAACTTCTGAACTTCCTGGCAGGCAGACGCTTGCGGTAGCTCCTTCCGGTATGGTGATGTCCCATATCCACTCGTCGCCCTCATATCTCCAAGCGCTCTTGATTAGGCCTGCTGCCGAATCATATTCAGCACTCACGTGACCGAGTCTCTTGTCTGGGATAGGCTTCATTATGATGTGCTTGAATCCTGCAGCGTTCTTGTCTGCAGCGATGCCGGCAACAGTCTCCCATATCCATTCGCACACGCAGCCGTAGGCGTAGTGGTTGAAGCTGTTCATGCCCTTAGGGCCCATTCCGCTCTCCTTCATATAGCTGTTCCATCTCTCCCAGATGGTAGTCGCGCCATTGTCGATCGAGTAGAGCCAGCTAGGGTTCTTGCGCTGGAAAAGGAGCTCGTAGGCGATATCGCTCATGCCGTTGTCAGTGAGAGTACTCATCAGGATTGATGTGCCGAGGAAACCGGTCTGGAGGCAATTGTCGTGAGCCGCAAAATTGTCACGGAGTCTCTTGATCATATCTTCCTTGATCTGTCCGTCAAAGAGATTATTCTTCAAGGCAAACAAAGCAGGAGTCTGCATTGTGTTGAGTATGTCAGTCTTGAACATGCCGTCTTTATCAAAGAACTTCTCGATGATGTAGGACTTTGCCTCTGCCGCCATAGCTTCATATTTGGCTGCATCGCGACCGCTTGCTGCTGCCATATCACGCATCATTTCTGCATCGCTGAGCCAGTAGCAGGCGCTCATGTAGCTCCAATAGTTCTCTGCATCTTTCTTTGCGCCTTGATGGCGGTTCTCACGGGTCTCGAGAGGTTCATAGCTGAGCCAGTCTGCCCACTGGTAATTACCATTCTCTTTTCTGAGTGTATAGTGGTCATACTTGGTCTCATATACGTGATCCATAAACTTCTCCATGGACTCCCAGCTCTCGTCAATTACGGCTGTGTTGCCAAACTGCTTCCAGATGGTCCAAGGAACGATCACGCCAGCATCAGCCCAGCCAAGACGCATCATGTTGTTCTCGTTTGCACCATATTGAGCAAGAGGAGCTACGCCAGGATAGCCGCCTAGAGGGCTCTGGGTGTCGCGTAGGTCGCGAAGCCACTTGTGGAAGAAGTCCTGAGTGTCGGCAAAGAAAGAACCAGTCTCTGCAAATACCTGAGTATCAGCTGTCCAGCCAAGTCTC
Organism: Bacteroidales bacterium; assembly: GCA_017383945.1. GTDB lineage: Bacteria > Bacteroidota > Bacteroidia > Bacteroidales > UBA932 > Cryptobacteroides. Next base: position 2,098 of record JAFNUQ010000229.1, read on the forward strand.
TCGTTGCGCTGAGGACAGTCGGTAGGAACAGAAAGATAGTTGGATCTCTGTCCCCAGAGAGTATTGGAGATGAGCTTGTTGATGAGCTCGTTGCCTGTCTCAATCTTGCCGATCTCCAGCTCTGCAGTCATAGAAGAAACCGGGATAGACTTGATGCTGTGGATAGTAACCTTGTCCGTAGCGGTAATCGACACATAGCGATATCCGAAGAAAGTGCAATGAGGGAAATATTCTACAGGCTTCTTTGAGTCTGCAAATGTATACTTCAGCAGCATTGCAATATCAGGAGTGCGAAGGTTGAGGCGGTGAACGCTTCCCTCAGGGCCGTCCATGCCTCTGCTATGTGCGCCGTTTCCGTCGTTGAGGAGTTCGCCTGGAAGGCAGGTCAGGGTTGTGCCTTCTGCTGCCTGGAATACAAACTCTGGCACGGCAGAGCTGTTCTGGCCGAAATCTACAACCAATGTTTCTCCAGGTAGGATGGTCATTTTCTCGCCTGGCTTGAAGCTCTTGCTGATCACAACCTTGCCGTAGGCGTCATCGCTTGCGCCCTCGACCTCTTTCCATATATATGCCTCTATAGGGGAGAGAGTCAAGTCTCTGCGAAGGTAAATTTCTGCGCCTACGCTTGGCACAATCTCGCCAGCAAACTCAGTGTTGATCTCTGGTGTGCTGAGCTTCTCAATTGTCTCATAACCAGGAAGTTCGCGAGCGTCATATTCCTCTCCGTCAAAGATAGCAGCATGCTTTACGGGACCTGCGATGCCGGCTTTCCAGTTTTCTGTATCTGTGCCATAAAGCTTCTTGCTGCCGTCGGCATATGTCAGCTCAAGTACTCCGCGGAATGCGCATTTCTTGCCGACCATACCGTTGTATCCACCAGGAGTCAAGATCTTGTCAGCCCACCAGCCCGGTGTAACCTGCACTGCAAGAGTATTGCTCTTGCCTGATGCCTTGGAAATAGCATCACTGATATCGTAGGTAAAAGAGACCTTGGTCTTCTTGTAATGAGTGAAACCTGGTTTAAGGATTTCCTCACCGATGAGTCTGCCGTTTACATAGAGCTCATAGACACCAAGTCCGCTCGTCATCCATTTGGCAGAAACTACTTCCTTTTCATTGTCAATGCTGGAAACAAACCAGCTGGCTCCGTCGGCAGATCTTTCCACTCTACCGGTAGCTACGGGTGCATCAGCAGCAGAAATCCAGCTTGATGTCTCCCAAGCGCTCTCTTCAAGAGGGTCAATCATTTGCCCAAGCGGCTCATTTGTGCCGGAGCAGCACGATGCCAAAAGACTGGCACCGGCAATAGCAAATGCAAATAGTTTGATTTTTTTCATAATTATGTGGTATAAATGTTATGCCGGATCTACGTCAAGGTAATAACCTTCTCTTAACTGTGACAGAAGTTCCTTCTTCTTGATATTCAATGTCTTATCCTTAACAAGAAAAGCCTTGTTGATGACCTTGCCGGTCTGTCTTTCTACTGTGTGGACAAGTCGGGTAAAAGGAGGGAACCCAAAGATCTGCCTTTCTTGAAGAAGTTGATCGTGATTTCTGTCAAGTGACCATCTTTGAGCTACTCTTGCTTGTACCGTGAGCCTTGGAGTAAGTCCGAGTAACTGATGGCACAAGCCGATGGCCTTCTCGTCTGCCCGGAAGTCTTCTTCGTCCGTAAAGGCATCTGCACTCAGCAGTGCGATCAATTCTACGCCTTTGCAATCTTGCCTTTTGAGTTCCGCGAGCGTATATATCTCCACATCCAAGCCGAGAGCGCTGACCTGCTGCTGTAACTCTTCAGCCCGCTCGTAGCCTCTGATCAGAAGCACCCTGCCTTGGCAAGTCTTTATCTGTGCAAGAAGCTTGCGAGAGAGAGGGCCGATCATGCCGTTCTTGCTGCGCTCGGCTACTATATCAATGAGGGTATATTCTCCCTCTTTGCCAGGGAGCTGCTGAAGCGAATATTTGCCTTGGATGCAGTTGCTGATGCTCTCGAGCGAAGCAAAGCTTGACCCGAGCAGCACCGATGCCGAGTGTATGCTTGCCAGCATTATTGCACAGTCGCGGCCGTGGTAGCGCGGGCTAGGCTCGTTCTGCTTATAGAGAGGATCCTGCTCCTCGTCGATTATTACAAGGCCTAAGTTGGTGAATGGTAGGAAGATAGAGCTTCGTGCACCAAGTATTATGCAGCTCTCGCCACGGCGCAGAGAGAGCGAGGCCTTGCCTCTAGCAGAGGTACCAGCATCGGAATATACGCAGTGGAGCTTGTCTGCAAATGCTTCTCTGAGTGATGCTTCCATTTTGCAGCAGAAGGCTTTTTCCGGACTCATTACCAGCACCTGGCGGCCGTCTTGGAGCTGCTTAGCGATAGCTTCAATACATGACTGCAGTCGTTCGCTTCCTTGGATGAGAATCGGCTTCTGAACCGGGGCCTTGGCAGCAGGGACGGGAAGCTCCTGGCATAGTGACGTGATAGCATCCTGCAGCTCTATCTGCTTGTCGAGCAGGCGGGATGTGACACTATCGCTCAGTCTTTTGTTGTTCTCCTTTTTGGAAAGTCTTTCCTGGATTTCTTCTTGAAGCTTTACAAGTCTCTGCCTAAGTCTTTCTACCTGAGCGGCTCTGTTTTCCTCTGCCTTAAGGGCAGGGTATGCAGCTTTGTAGACTTCGCCTGGAGCGCAGAGATAGTAGGTGGAGATGAAATTCCAGAGCTTGAGCTCTTCTTCTGAGACAGGGGGATATAGCCTCTCGATGGATATTATACTTCTGATTTTGCTGCAATCAACGCCTTGTGGTTCTCCTGTCTGACAGACTACTCCAGTATATTTGCGTCCGGAAAGCATCACTTTGACAAAAGTGCCGATGCTTAGAGGCTCTGAAGCATAGTACCACGGCACCCAAGGAGTCTTGAGTGGTAGCAGGACCTTGATGAAGTACCTGTCCATGGTGGAAGGTTTTTAGTCTGTGGAAATACCCGATCCGCTTTTTGCAAATTCCATCAAAGCCTCTGGGATGTGGCAATAGCCACCTGGATGCTTCTCCAGATAGTCCTGATGCTCGTCTTCTGCGCGATAGAAATTTTTAAGAGGCTTTACCTCTACTGCGAGAGGAGTTTTCAGCTCAGCTGCGATGCGGTTGTAGATGTTGTTGATGGCAGGAAGATCCTTCTCGTCATTGTAGTAGATACCTGTGCGATAGCGTGTGCCTTGATCTTCTCCCTGCTTGTTGACGCTGGTAGGATCAATTGCTCTGAAATAGATCTGAAGGATTCTTTCAAGTCCTATGAGTTCAGTATCGTATGACACCCTCACAGCCTCAGCATAACCTGTTGAGTCTGTGTAGACCTCTCTGTAGGTAGGGTGGTGTATGTTGCCGTTGGCATAGCCGGCCTCAGCCTTGACTACACCTTGGATGAGCTTGAGGTAGCGTTGCGCTCCCCAAAAGCAACCTGCGGCTAATACGATCTCTTTTATCATGGTTTATTTAGAATCTGCTTTGGCTTGAAATTTTACATTGTCAATGATAAATCTCTCGTGGCGACCTTCGCCGATGAGACCTCTCTCGTCATAGGCTGCTACTTTGAAGACCAGCTTGCGTCTGTCAATCTCGATGAGCTCAGTTTCAGCCCAGACCTTCATACCACAAGGAGTCGCAGAACAATGAGAAACATCAACATGTGTTCCTACTGTGCCTTGACCTTCTTCGAGATATGGTTCAACTGAATATACTGCGGCTTTTTCGATAAGAGCAATCATCATCGCAGTGGCGTAGACCTTTACAAGACCACTCCCTACATTGCTAGCGAGCTTGTCTGGAGTTACAGTGTACTCCTGATATCCTTTAATGCCAATTTCAACCATTTTGTGGAGCATAGCGGAATCGAACCGCTGACCTTTTGAATGCCATTCAAACGCTCTACCAACTGAGCTAATACCCCATTTGAGACCACAA